>JAFGWW010000046.1 GCA_016936955.1 Planctomycetota bacterium
AGCCCAGTTCCTCGCGCGCCTGCAGAATCGCAAAGAGATAATCCCGGTCAACCCCGTCCGGCACGTTCATGTGCGTGACGGTATTGCGCAAAACATCGTCGCGGTTGTTGCCCTCGACGCGGTAAAGGATACCGCCCGAGCTCAGAGCCTGCGACAGCGAGGGCAGGGGCTGCCCCTTGCTTTCAGGCTCACGGAAAATATCGGGGGAAACCGGAATCCGGTGGGAGATTGCCCACTCCATCAGTTCCACGCGGTTGAAGCGGAATTGATCCTGAATGCGGGTCACGGGCATGGACCGGTCGTGAACCCACCGGTAGATTGTTTTTTCCGAAACGGAAAGCAGTTCGGCTGCTTCACGAACACCAAGATTCATCGCCAACCTCCCTGCCAGAAAATCTGGGCTGAGTCCTGTTCGTGGGGTCAGTCTACCTCAATGTCCACGAATGTCCACATGATTCCTTGAATAATCTCAATCGACATTAAAAATCTATCCTGGTGTACTAATCTCTGCTGTAAACCCATCCGTGTAAATACACGCAATACACAGCTTTGCTCTTTTTTCGGCGGTTTCTATAGATAAGGTGGGGTAATCCGGCTTGCCGCCGGGGTGCCGAGTTAATGGAGGGTATTGTGCAGCGGCTTCAGGGTTGGGTCAAAGGTGCATAATAATATGTATATACATCCGGCATGTTTACACCGGTTGCGCAAGCGTGCCAGGTTGTGAGGCGCGGCGTTTACTGGATCCCGTCCCATGACAGATTGAAGCGGGCGAGGTATTTTCGCAGGCGGTCGGCGTCGTTGGCGATCTTTTTGGATTTGCGCGATTCGCTGAAAAGAATCCTCCCGGCATCGGAGAGGCTTTTGGCCTCGCGGCAGACGCGCAGAACGTCGGAGAGCTGAACGCGGTCGAAGCGGTCGAGCTCTGCGGCAGCGTCGGCTCCGAGAATCTCCTCAAGAATCTTTCCATCCTGAGACTCGGAATCGTCTGTCCAGCCAAGCTTGAGGCGCAGCAATTCTTCCTCCACATCCTCCCTGCGGATGCGCCCGCCACCGGCGAGGGTTGCCATGCGGGTGATGGCGGCGTTCAGGTCGCGGAAGTTGGCCGACCAGCGCGCTTCGGTAGATGTGGCGAAGCGCAGGAAAGCTTCCCTCGCTTCCTTGTTGAACGCTACATGGGCTCCCGCCTTCTCTGCGAACCGGTCGAGCTCGTATTGCAGGTTGGGTTCGATATCTTCCAGCCGGTCTTTGAGTCCCGGCAGGCGGAAGGTCCAGAGGTTGATGCGCGAGAGCAGGTCTTCGCGGAAGCATCCTTTGCGCACGCCTTCGAGCAGGTCACGGTTGGTTCCGCAGATGAGCTGGAAGTCGCTCTCCACCTCCTTGTCCGAGCCATAAGGGAAAAAAGTTTTTTCCTCAATAGCCCTGAGCAGCATCGCCTGTTCGTCGAGGCCGAGCTCGCCTATCTCATCGAGAAACAGCATTCCTCCGTCGGCCGCGCGTAGCAGGCCTTCGCGATCCTGAAGCGCACCGGTGAACGCCCCTTTCTTATGGCCGAAAAGGGTGGACATCGCCCCGTCGCCGCGGATTGTGGCGCAGTTCACCTCCACAAAGCTGCCACCTATCTGCCGCCGAGTTTTTTTCAATTCGTAAATGCGCCGGGCAAGGTTGCTCTTGCCCGCGCCGGTAGGCCCCATAAGCAGAATCGGTTCGTGCGAATGCATGGCCACGCGTTCGATCCGCTCAATCAATTCGTTGAACGCGGCGTTTCTGGTTTCGATGCCGGACTTGAGGAACGAGACATCATCAGCCTGCTCCTTGCGGAAGCGCATGGCGATCTTGTCGTATTTCGAGAGGTCAAGATCAATCACCGCGTACGAGCCCGATCCGCCCGTCTCCTTCTTCGGAGGACTGGTCTGGATGAGCTTGGCCGGAAAGCATCGCGACTCGGTCAGGAGGAAGAGGCAGATTTGCGCCACATGCGTGCCGGTCGTGATGTGAACGAAATACTCCTCCTCGTCCGGATTGAAAGTGTAGGAGTGGCCGAAGTCATGGAGCGCGCCGTAAACCTCCTCGAAATCCCACGGATCGGCGAAGTCGATCATGCGCGGCACAACTTCAGTCTCGGGAGAAGTGTGCTGGATATCCTCGGTCACCTGATAGGCAAGCTTGGTGAAACGTGGCTGGAAAAGCAGCTCAAACCGATCGACAGCCAGATCCTCGTGCTGGCAGAGCGCCACCGACGGCCGCCACCGATCCCACCGCTTCTCCCCCTTGCCGTTGTCGAGCACAGGCCCCAGGAGCGCAATAGCGACAGTGCGTTTTTTCTTCTGCTTGCCCAAGTTCCTCTCCTTCTCCAGTGCTTATTAGTCTATACAATACGATATTTAATTATATCAATGGATAAGTTAAAAGCAAACGCCGTAATGTGATAATCATTTATTGATCATGTAAGTGTTTATGCAGTAATTATTTGGGGAAATCATGGCGTAGAGTGGTTTCTGGCATGTGCCATGCTTTAGTCCTTCTGTTGCCTGGATAAAGGTAGCACAGATGGAGGAGTGAATGACTAAGCAGCTATATCAACTGAATAACGTGTCGCGGACTCGATATGTCGTCGTAGATCTTGAGGCAACGTGTTGGGAACAAAAGGGGAGCCGCCTGAACGAGATTATCGAAATCGGGGCGGTGGCCTTTGAGGTAGGCAGGGGCGTGGTAGATGAATTTCAGATCTTCGTCAAGCCAAGGGAGAATCCGGTGCTTTCCGAGTTCTGCACCGAGTTGACAACGATTCGGCAGGAGGATGTCGACAGGGCGGAGCTTTATCCTGCGGCCTTCGAGAAATTCTGCTACTGGGCAGAGCAATACTCCCCATACATCCTTGCCTCTTGGGGAGATTACGATTTAAGGCAGTTGAACGGCGACTGCGTACTGCACGGAATCGAGTACGACTTTGAGAGCCATATCAGTCTGAAGTCAGCGTTCGCAAATATAATGGGTTGTAAGAAATGCGGCATGGGGCAGGCGCTTCGCAAAACCGGGATCCCGCTGGACGGGACGCATCATCGCGGTATCGACGATGCACGAAACATTGCAAAACTGCTTGATTTTATGCTGAAGAAAGTGGGTGTAATAGAAACATGATTGCCATCGACGACGGCCGTGGTGAGGGCGGGGGGATGCTTCCGCATAATTAAACTCACCCGTCATGCCAAAACGAATGAGGTCAGTGTTTTGGAAATTGGCGATGCAATGTTGCTTTCGAAAAGTTAATTGCAAAAATGGAGAGCCCTGTGGAAAATGTCATAGCAGCACATAAGCACAGTGCCGTTCATCGCAAAGAGGTCCAGAATAGTGATATTTGTGGGTGCTTTTATTGTCTGGCATTATTCGAGCCCGCTCACATTTCAGAGTGGATTGACGAAGATGAAACAGGGCAAGGCATAACAGCTCTTTGTCCGTATTGCGGTATCGACAGCGTAATAGGTTCAGCAAGTGGATATGATTTGAGCAAGGAGTTCCTTGTGCAGATGCATAATTATTGGCTTTGAAAATGAGTAGTTACCATATTAATTCCTTGAAGGCTATACTTGTCAGTGAAGCATGGGAAATTTTGGATGAGTTGCCTGGTAATGATTATGATATTTCTGCATTTTGGAAGCTTAAAGATCCGAAACATGCTGTCATTACGCTGGCGTTTAATGGCTTGACCGATCATGGCGTCTTGCCTTTGGAGAAGGCTTACGGATGCTACTTGTTTGATAACAAGTCTGTCTCGCTTTACTTTGCTCGTGCGAATAGATCTTGGCCAGAACGGCTGGAGATGTTTATGAAGCAATTGATCATGCACGCGGTATATAATGTAGAAGAAGGAAAACAGTAATGACCAATATGCCTGACAATAATGCCGCCCCTTACCGTTCCTGGTGCGCTGATGCGGAGAAGGGGGCCCTTGATCAGATGGAGAACGCGGTGCGTTTGCCGGTATCGGTGGCGGGGGCGTTGATGCCGGATGCCCATCAGGGATACGGCCTGCCGATCGGTGGGGTGCTTGCCACCAAGGGCGCGGTAATTCCCTACGCCGTAGGCATGGACATCGCCTGCCGCATGAAGCTGACTGTGCTTGACCTCTCGCTTGCGATTTTCAACGAAGACATGGAGCGCCTCAAGTCAGCCCTCGCGCGCGAGACGCAGTTCGGCGTTGGTTCCGGCTGGAAGAAACACCGCCGCGAACACGCGGTCATGGACGAAGACTGGTCGGTTTCGCCCATCACGAAAAATGGAAAGGACAAGGCGTGGGACCAGCTCGGTTCCTCCGGCAGCGGCAACCATTTTGTCGAGTTCGGAAAGCTTACCCTCGAGCGCGACGACCTCGGTCTGAAAGCCGGGAAATATCTCGCCCTGCTTTCACACTCCGGCAGCCGCGGCGTGGGCGGGGATATCGCGACCCACTACAGCAAGGTTGCGAAACACAAACACCCCGAGCTCGACCGCGACCTGCAGCATCTGGCGTGGCTTGATCTTGATAGCACCGAAGGGCGCGAATACTGGGCAGCCATGGAGCTGATGGGTAAATACGCCGCCGCAAACCACGAACTTATCCATCGCCATGTGGCGGCCAACCTCGGCGTCGACGTGCTGCTCGATATTGAGAACCACCACAACTTCGCATGGATTGAGAAATACGAAGGCCGCGATGTTGTTGTCCACCGTAAAGGCGCAACCCCCGCGCACGCGGGCAAGCTTGGCATTATTCCCGGTTCCATGGGCACGCCCGGTTATGTCGTGCGCGGTAAGGGAAATGCAGAGTCGCTGAACTCGTGTTCCCACGGGGCGGGGCGCAAGATGAGCCGCGCCGAAGCCAAACGCCGTTTCAAATGGAACGACATCCACGAGTTCCTCAAAAAATCCGGCGTCATCCTGATGAGCGCCGGCCTCGACGAAGCGCCCATGGCCTACAAGGACATCGACGAGGTCATGTCCGCGCAGGCCGACCTCGTCGAACCCGTAGCACGCTTCGACCCGAAACTGGTCAGGATGGCGAAGGGGTGATTAGGTGATTGACTTTGAGCAGCGCACAAGAAGATAATTCTCTTCTAGCTAATGAAGTGATATGTCAATAATTTCTTTGGTTACATACCAGCTAATGCGCGGATAACAGGATCGCGATAATCGGGATCTTTCTCGCGTATTTCCAAACGTTTTCCAGTTATGTCAATGTTGGTATATAGTTCGGCGTATCGGTCTTCGTCTTCCGATTCCACAAACAGCTTAATCTTCAATGATCCGATCTCGGTGTGGGCTGGATTTCCTCCAAGGGTTATTCCCGTGAAAAGGACGCCATCAGACTTCATTTTGTCAGCTTGAATTGTGGATCCATACAACTTTTGCATATCTTGGACAAGCAAATCAGTTGCTTCGCCGACAGAGATATAGCGAATTTGGCCCTGAAAAGTTTGGATGTCAGCTCCAATGATTCCTTCCTTCCACGGGCCGATTAACTCAACACGCAGGCCAACTCTCCGACCTTCATTCACGCCATAGGCTTCAACCCAACCATTGCCATCATTTTGGATATTGCTATCGACAACCTTAAAAACGAGGTCAACAAATCCATCTTCTGATTCTGAGGTTATCTCCGGAAGTTCCGGCTGGTCGGATAATGGTGCTCCACGACCGAAAATGAATGCGAAAATGCCCATCAATGCAATTACTCCAGCCATAAAAAATAAACGTTTAGCGAACATGAAATATCTCGCAATCGCAGCCTGATATGTGAGATGACTCCCATTAGATTCTTAATGTATTCTATAAGCACTATCCTACTGCAAATCAGCATTTCTGGCAAGCTTCCGTAAAATTTGGCTGGCGGGGCGGGGATCGAACCCGCAACCTCCTGATTAACAGTCAGGCGCTCTACCTGTTGGGCTACCCGCCAATGCTGGTCGCGAGAGCGGGAGTCGAACCCGCGGCCTTTCCCTTATGGGGGGAACGCTCTTCCGACTGAGCTATCTCGCTGTGGAGCCGGTGGCGGAAATCGAATCCGCAATGTCCTGCTTACGAAACAGGCGCTCTGCCATTGAGCCACACCGGCATGTTGGTGGTACGGGCAGGAATCGAACCTGCCTGCACGGGCTTATAAGACCCGCTGCCGCTACCAGCGGCATCCCGTACCGGTTCTCGATTGAACGCGCGGAACTCGTCCATGAAAATATGGTCCTGCGGGAAGGACTCGAACCTTCGACCTCCTCCGTATCAGAGAGGAACCCTGACCAACTGGGCGACCGCAGGGAATATGGTCAGGCTGGAGGGATTTGAACCCACGGCCTCGTGTCCCCCAGACACGTGCTCTGCCAAACTGAGCTACAGCCTGAATTGGTTGGGGCGGAAGGGATCGAACCTTCACTTACCTGATTCAGAGTCAGGCGTGTTGCCAATTACACTACGCCCCAGCATTGGTGCTGGTGGAGGGATTCGAACCCCCACTGTATCGGTTTTAAGCCGATCGCCTCTCCCAGTTGGGCTACACCAGCAACCGATCCGAACCAC
>JAFGWW010000406.1 GCA_016936955.1 Planctomycetota bacterium
ATCCTGAAATCCGCTTCCGATAATATGGCAAGCCTATGCACGGAAAGAGTTTGGAATGTGATTGAACAATATCTTTCTCCTTGACGGCATATAATCCCACCTTAAAATCAATCATGTTATTTGGCAATGCGCGAACCTGTTTTGGCATCGGCTGGAATTTAAGGAGAAATACCGTGGCGCTCATCGATGATATCCATTCAAATGCAAAAAAACTACAGAAAGCCATTATCCTGCCCGAGTCGCTTGAGGAGCGAAACCTCAAAGCGGCCGAGTTGATAGACAAGAGCGGCTTCGGTCCCCTCATGCTGATCGGCGACCAGGACGAGACCAACGCCAAGGCCAAGAGCTTCGGCGTCAACCTCGGCGACGCGGTCCTTATCGATCCGGCTACCGATGAGAATTACGATCTTTATGTCCATAAACTCGTGGAGCTTCGCGGCAAGAAAGGCGTAACCGAGGACAAGGCGAAGGAGCTTCTCAAAGATCCGCTCTACTACGCCGCCATGATGGTCAAGCTCGAGAAGGCCGACGGTTATGTCTCCGGCGCGATCCACGCAACCGGCGATGTTCTGCGCCCCGCGCTCCAGATCATCAAGACCGCCCCCGGCGTCAAGACCGTCTCCTCCTTCTTCATCATGATCCTTCCCGAGTCCAGCCCTTACCACGCAACCCGCGAAGTTCTCTTCTTCGCCGACTGCGCGGTAGTACCGCAGCCGAATTCGGACCAGCTCTCCGACATCGCCGTCTCCACCGCCAAGTCCTTCAAGGCCCTCATGCCCGCGCAGGAGCCGAAGGTGGCGATGCTGAGCTTCTCCACCATGGGTAGCGCCAAGCACGAAGATCCCGACAAGGTTATCGAAGCGGTAAAGCTGGTGAAAGAGAAGGCTCCCGGGCTTATGGTCGACGGCGAGATGCAGGCCGACGCCGCCCTCATGGCCTCGGTTGCCGGTAAGAAATGTCCCGACAGTAAAGTCGGCGGGCAGGCGAATATCCTCGTTTTCCCCGACCTCGAAGCGGGCAACATAGGTTACAAGTTGGTCGAGCGCCTTGCCGGCGCTGCCGCCATCGGCCCGGTCGTTCAGGGCCTGAGCCGTCCGGTCAACGACCTTTCCCGCGGCTGCTCAGTGCAGGATATTGTCGATACCGTTGCGGTAACGGCTTGTCAGGCTGCGGACTGATTGGGATTTACGGAATAACAGATCGACGGGCGGGCACGCTGTTGCCCGCTCTGTCGCTTGAAAGCGTTTATTAGAAAATAGAGTTAGTCAACCAATTATGGAGGGGCAGACTCCCATGGATTATCCAGGGGTTTCGCTTAAAAAAATAGGCGGGTGTTACCAGCTCGATCTCGATTGTCCGGAGAAACTCAAGGCGCTTCTCGATCTTGACGAGGCGCTCTGGGCGGCGATGAGTATTCCGAATGAGTTGCTCACCTGTGATCAGGCGTTTCTGAGATTTCTCGATACCGACGAAAATGCGCGGGTACGCACCGACGAACTGCGTCAGGGTATCACATGGCTATTCCGGATGCTCAAGGATTTTTCCGGCGTGGCCTCCGGCAGCGACCGCCTCATGCTCTCGGCTATCGACGACGGCAATGAAGAAGGCGCCGCAGTCAAGCGCGCGGCCGAGCTGATCCTCAGCAATCTCAACGCAGACGACCGCACCGCCGTAACGCTCGAGCAGGTGCGCAACCGCCAGTCGATCCTCGGTTCCGGCGCGGCCAATGGCGACGGGGTAATCCCGCCCGAAGCGGTCAAGGGCGATACCCTTCTTGAGCCATTCATCCGCGATATCATGTCCACCATCGGCAGCGTCGGGGACGCCAGCGGCCTGAGCGGCGTCACCGACGAGCAGATGAACAAGTTCACCGCCGAGGCGAAGGCTTACCTCGAATGGTACGACCGCGGCCTGATCCCCGAAGGCGAGACAAAGACAAACGTCATGCCCCTCGGCGCGGACACGCCCTCGGCTTACGAGCATTACAAAAAGGTGGCCGACAAGATTGACCAGTATTTCTCCCTCTCCTCGATGGTGCGCCTTGATGAACGCCTTGTCGATAAGCTGCGCCTCATGGAGCAGGGCATAACCGAAGCCGATCTCGCGGATACGGCCGCTATCGAAGGGCGCATGCGCAAGATTGCGGTGGCCATGCCCCGGGCGGACGAGATCCTGCACATCGACGAGAATATCAATCCCGTCTTCCGCGAGGATATCGCCTCCTTCGCCGAGAACGTCCTGCCCCATTTCAGCAAGTCGGATGTTTACGACGAACTCCGCCTTCATACGTGGCGCAAGATCAAGGCGTCCTTCGCCCCTTACACTGCCTGGCTTGAGACCAAGGGCGGGGTGGCGGTGGAGAATCTCGGGCAGGAGAAGCTCAAAAATTATATTCAAGGCGATCTTCCCGGCTGCCTCCAGAAAATAATGGATGAGGACAAAGCCGTCGCCCGCGAGCTGGAGCAGATCCAGAATGTGGAGAAGCTTATTCTCTGCCAGCGCTGGATGATGGAACTGGTCAATAACTTTGTCAGCTTCCCCGTGCTTTACGATCCGGAACGCCGCTCGCTGGTCGAGCTCGGCACCCTGATCCTCGACGGCCGTCGCTTCACCCTCAACGTTCTTGTCCGCGACCGCAAGGCGCACAAGGAGATCGCCAAGGAGTGCCAGATCTGTCTGCTCTATCTTGAGGTCGTCTCCTCCGACAAGGCGAAAAAGGACAAGCTGCCCGCAACTTTTGAGAACGGCCTGCCTGATCGCTTCGAGATCGCAACCGCCGTAACCGCCGGGTCGATGCGTAATCTCTTCCGCGGCAAGAAAGGTCTTTTCGTAACTTCCGAGGGGCGCGAACTCGACGCCACCGTGGTCGACATAATCGAAAACCCTGTAAGCCTCTGGGAAGCGGTCAAGCAGCCCTTCAAGAAACTTGGCGAGTTCGTTGGCAAGCAGGCGGAGAAGTTCAGCACCTCCCGCTACGCCAGTATGGAAAAGAGCATCGACAAGACCGTCTCCGAGGTGGATAAAAACATCACCACCGTCCCCGCCAAGGCCGGGAAGAAAAACGATTCACAGGCCGGGGCGCTGCGCGATTTGTTGATGGGCGGAAGTGTTGCCCTTGCTGCGGTGGGCGGTACCTTTACCTATATCGTAAAGACCATCAAGGAAGGTGGCGTGGGCTTCGGTGACGTCCTCATGGTGCTTGGCGGCATCATCGCCCTTATCGCCATGCCGACCCTGATCGTTGCTTGGGCCAAGCTGCGCCGGCGCAACCTTGCCGTCCTCTTCGAGGCCTGCGGCATGACGATGAACGTGGACATGATGCTTACCACGCGCATCGGTAATCTCTTCACCCGCCACCCTTCTGCAATCGAAAACAAGGGGTGCAAGGTCTTCGGGCTGAATTTTTCCTGCCCCTTCGAGGATATGCCCGACAGCCTCGCGCGCAGGCTTCGCTGGATCGGCGTGTGCTTCGGCGTTCTCGCCCTCGTGGCCGGTGTTGCGGTTTGGAAAAAACATTACGGCAATAATATTGTCAAGCCGAAGTCGACCAGCACGGAATGCGCCGGCGGCGTGTGCCCGATTGATAAGAGCGGCCCTGCTTTTCATGGCAATGAAAACGTTACTCCCGCGCCGTCCATAAAGATAGAAAAAACCGCGCCCGCTGTAATTGAAAAAACGGCGGTCGATGCTGGTGAGGGAAAATCAGGTGAGAATAAAACCTCAGCGCAGGAACCGGCCCCCGTAGCCGCTGTGGCCGAAGGCGCTGTTGAGTTGCCCAAAAAGCCAGCCCCGGAGCCGACCATAAAGATCGAACCGGCTAAAGAACCTGCGGTTGATAAAACCGAAGTGATCGGCCCGCCCCTTCCGCACGTAAAGGTCGAGGATGCGATTAATGATGCGACCAAGGATACCGAGGCGGTCTCCGTTGAGGATGGGTTGAATTCGGTTGCGCCTGAGAAGGATGAAGAGAAGAAAAATCCCGTCGGTCCGCCCCTCCCGCCGAGGAAAACCGACGAGGAGGAGTCTAGGCAGGAAGGCGGCCTGATCGGTCCGCCCCTTCCGCCGGTTAAATGATGAATATTGTTTGAGATGATAAAGGGAGGGGCGCGGCCATGATGCCGTGCCCCTCGTTAATTTGTCGTTTATGTTTTGCTTCTTTGTCGCCGGCGCTGTGCTTCCTTACATGACCGTCTTGGCGTATTTCTGAATGGCGACGTGGATTTCTTCCGCCCGCTTTTTGCTGCCGATGCGACCCACGCGGACCTCGATCTCGGCGCTGCTGGGAGATGTGGGTTCGATGTCGATGGTCAGGTGTTCGTCGTCATAGGTGCGGCCGCGCAGGGTGATATTGCCGCCTTTTTCCTCTTCGCGCTCGACCTCCTTGATGCTTCCGCCAAGGTCGGCCACCGCCTTGCGGCAGGCCTGTTCAAGCGAGTTCGCGTCTCCCTTGTAGGTGGTTACCTTGTCCGTTATCTCGCGCACACCCGCCGTTCCCGCGCCAGCCACAACAGCCAGGCATCCGCCAAGAACCCCGCAAAGACAAATCGCCAGAGCAATATTTAAAAACAGTTTCATAATCAGTCTCCTTCCTGTCGTGTTTTGAAATGTGCCATTTTGACCCCTGACTAAATAGTACAGCTACAGACCATTCCTTGCCAAGGAAAGAAATTGGTTTGGGAAGGTTTTTTCAACCTGAGTTAATTTGTTTATTGTGTTTTTTGCAGCTCTTGGTTTTCTTTCGCAAGCCTTCCGCGCTGATTAATAATAACATTCCGATGAATGCCGATATTCATTACCCATGATAAGATAACATCAAATCCCAAATTCGCTACCTTTCTGTAATGATGCTGCCGACCCGGATACGGCAGTCTTTTATGGTTGAGAGGTCAATTAGCTGCAACTCGGATTCATACTGTAGATCTTCCATGCTGATGGAGACTCCGTCACTTTTCCCGGTAGGAAGGGTTGCTTGGGAGAAAGTTGATGTCTCTGCAATAAACTCGCCTTTGTCGTTAAGCAGGTCTATGTTTGTGCTATACTGACTGATATTGAATTTGCTGTCATTGCGCACTTCAAAGCGCAAATAAAACCGCCCCTTTTCACTGTTCTCAATCTTTACATTTTCGATTTTCATGTCTGTGGGTTTTACGGCATTATCAGATTCTGTTGAGTATTTATCATCAATCCATACTGATGAGAAAATTACTATGGCTGCTGCTGTGGAAATCCCGAGGCCATACGCGAATCCCGCTGTTAGTCGTCGTAGAAAGAACATGATTTTTTTCATATTAGCGCCTTTTGGAATATCTGTCTTGTCGTTTTAAATTCACGAAGTAACTAGAGCCGAGTTCTCAACAAGCTTTACTTCCATCTCTTTGCCGAGGATGCGGAGTTTGGTGGGTGTCTCGATGTCGCCATTGAAGAAGTATTTGAATTTCTGTTTGGCTTTCGGGAGCACGGTTATTTCCGAGTGGTTCTCTGTGCTGCCGGTCAAGGGGGAGGCGAAGCCTTCGCCGTCGAGGAGGACCATCACCCCGGTTCCGGTAAGGCCGGTTATGCGAAGGGGGATGTCGAGGGTGTTTTCAACAATAAGTTCGACTTCAAACTTGCCGTTGTTGTTTTTGGTTACCTTGCCGATATTCACTGTGCCCTTGTCCTTCAGGTCTTCGAGGGAGGTAACGATTTTCGCGCCATCGAGGCTCTCGCTGTTCTTGCGACCTTCTTCCAGACCTTCCTTGATGCCGGAGAGGGCACCCTTGGTTGTCTCCACCGTCTTCTGGGTTACGGTTTGGGTCGCGTCCTTGGCTGTCTCGGAACACCCCTTACAGCCACCAAGCATCAGTGATAAGGCGCAAATCAGAACAAGTTTGAAATTCATGATCTTCCTTTCATTGAATTGTGATATTGTATCTGCCGTGCCTAAGATACGGCAAAGCATATCAGCAGGCAAGCTTTATAAATATGTAAACCTTTATCCGGTAATAGTTGACGGGGGATGCCGGTATGGCCGGGGCGGGTAAAATTATTCATCTCCGGGGCAGGAAAAATTTGCATTATCTGCTATGCGTGGTAAATTTAAGTAGCAAGATCCGGCCACCGGAGGGTCGGATTGCAGGTGTATTTTGCCAGGGACGGCTAATAATATAATGAATGCCATAAGTGCGTCGGCCCAATCGATCCAGCTATCCCAATCCTTCACGCAGGCCGGAAAGCCTGTCCGTGCCGTATTGTATCCGGAAAAGAGCAGCGATGTTTCGCGCCTGATGTCGCAGCGCGCCGCTCGGCTCACCATCTCCTCAAAATCCGTCGACATGTCGGAAACCGGTTTTGCCCAGCCCTTGCCGCGCTCCAATACCGATGGACTGCCGGGCATGGCTTATGGAATGCCGGTAAATCGCCTGCGTAACCTCGGCAGTCAGGCCAGTCTCGCCGCAAACGGAGACGCTGACGCTGTGGCGCTTGGTGCTCAGGGCGGTGTTATGTCCAAATCATCCGATCCTGAAGAAGCGACGGAGAGTGCCGCCGCCGAGGCTGCCGAAGGGAGCGAAGAGGGCGAGTCCGGCGTGGGAGCTGCCGATTCGTCCGACAAATCGGATGACGCCAAGAACATGGATGAAGCCATGCGTCCGCGCGGAGCCGACGGCGAACCGCTTACCGATTCGGAGATGGATCAGCTTAAAGAGCTCGAACGCAGCGACTCCGAGATCCGCGCCCATGAGCAGGCGCATCTCTCCGCCGCCGGAGGGCTTGCGCGGGGCGGCATGAAATTCGAGTACGCAACCGGCCCGGACGGCAAGCGTTACGCCGTTGGGGGAGAGGTTTCCATAGACGCTTCCGCCGAGGGTGATCCTGACGAGACTCTCCGCAAAATGCAGCAGGTACGCGCCGCCGCCATGGCTCCGGCCAATCCGTCCGCCCAGGACAGGCGCGTCGCCTCCGTCGCAAGCCAGCGTATGAACGAAGCGCGCCAGCAGATCACGAAAGATGCTATCGACGAAAACCGCGAGGAGCAGGATTCGCAGGCGGCCGAGCAGGAGAATGCCGCCGATGAGAGTGGTGAAAGCGGCGGCTTGGTTAAGCCTGAAAGCTCGAAAATTGAGGAAGGTGATACCAACCCTGCCTTTGCAGACATCTCGGTTAATAATAATGAAGAGCCCGGCGCAGGCGTTGTCTCCCCCGCCATGATGGCCAGAGAAGAGGATAAATCCTCGTTCCGCCCAGCGTCTTTTGATACCGCCGGTATCGCTAATTCTTTCGCTGCAGCAAGGGCTTACGCCGCTGCCAGACGGCCGGAAGTCTTCACCCCCGAGGTTCGCGCCGCCCAACCCGGTCCCCCCACTGACAGCAGCATCGGCGCCATCCCGACTCTCAAACCACCCGCGGGATCGGTGGCTGATTTCTAGTTTAGCCGCCGAATAATCTGCATGGCTGCCGGTAATGTATTGCTGGGCAATGACTTGTAATGTCTTTTCTGTTTGAATCCGTTTTTTTATGTAAGTTCAGCTGCAGTTTGGGGTTGGTTGCCATAATTCCCAGAAATATAGTCGCCACAATTCTTCTTGCGTTTATCCAGTAATATGTTATAAATTTCTCTTTCCAGCAGGATCCGGCAGCGGTTCCTGCCTCTTGCTTTTGGTTAGATAATAATTACGGCTACGAAAATTTAATGCGCCGGCGTAGGCCGGTTGCCGTTTTAGGAGATTTTTGCGGATGACTATTGAAACCGTGGAACTGCAGGCTGGCAGAATTGTTCTTGCTGACGCATTTGACGTCGAGGCCGCCATCAACCTCAAGCATCTTGTTCAGCAGTACAAGGCTGAGCGGCAGGATCTGAAAGAGAGCCTCTCCGATCTTGCGGGCAAGTCCTTCCCTGATAAGGAAGCAAGGCTGGCCGCCGCCAACTGGGCCCTCAACATTCTTTCCGATGCCCGCGAACATGCAGCCAAGGCCGGTAACAGCGCCGTCGCCGAGGTGGTGATGGGCGACATGGAAGAGAAGGCCGGGAATTATGACAAGGCTATTGCCCATTTCCAGAAGGCCGCCTCCATCTCCCCCTCTTCGCCGCCCTGCGTCCTGCGCCCCATCGAGATCATGATCAAGAAGGGCGACGTCGATGCCGCCTTCGCCCAGATCGAGAAGATGCGCCTCGAGTTTTCCGACCGTCCCCTTCTTCACTACCTTGAAGGGCTCTGCCGCGAGAATCAGGGCGATTACGAGGAAGCTATCGAGTGCTACCTCAACGCCACCGAGCTTGATCCCAACCACGCCGAGTCCCTCTTCGCCGCCGGTCGTCTCTGCGACCTTCGCGGTATGGAGGAGGAGGCCAAGAACTTCTACAAGAAGATCGGCCCCAGCGGTGAATCGGTTTACACCAACGCCTGCCTCAACCTCTCTTTGATATATGAGGACGAGGGCGACTTTGACAACGCCATAGCCTGCACCCAGAACGTTCTTCGCAAGCAGCCCAACAACAACCGCGCGAAGCTCTTCCTCTCAGACGCGCAGGCTTCCTATACCATGTACTACTCCCCCGAGGAGACCAAACAGAGCGAGCGCCTCGAGGCTGTACTCCGCGTTCCGGTCAGCGATTTCGAGCTTTCCGTCCGCAGCCGCAACTGCCTCGCCAATATGGATATCAACAGCCTCGGCGACCTTGTCAAGAAGACCGAGAGCGAGATGCTTGCCTACAAGAACTTCGGTGAGACCAGCCTCCGCGAGATCAAGGAAATGCTTGTAAGCCGCGGCCTGCGTCTGGGCATGATGCGCGAAGACGCCGCCACCCGCGCTGCCATGGAACGCGCCCGTTCGAGCGCCAGCCAGGAGCTTCTCTCCAAGTCCATCGGCGAGATGGAACTCGGCGTCCGCGCCCGCAAGTGCATGATCAATCTCGGCATCCACACCATCGCCGACCTCTGCGACCGGAGCGAAGCCGAGCTTGCCAACGCCAAGAACTTCGGCCGCGTCTCCCTC
>JAFGWW010000407.1 GCA_016936955.1 Planctomycetota bacterium
CGTAATCAAAGAAGTCGGCAACTGCCGCATCGGAACCGCCATGGGGCGTTACTACTCCATGGACCGCTCCCGCAACTGGGACCTCACCGACATCGCCTACCACTGCATCGTCTGCGGCGAAGGACGCAAGACCGACGCCATTGAGACTGCGGTCAAGGAATCTTACGAAAACGACAAGACCCCCGACGGCGCGGAGATGGCGGACGAGTATATCCCGCCTTACGTGATCGGCGATTATGACGGCGTCAAGGACGGCGACTCCATCCTCCACACCAACTACCGTCAGGACCGCGCCATCCAGCTTACCATGGCCTTTACCGAAGACAGTTACGAAGGCAAGCTCAAGGCCAAGCCGAAGGTCTTCTACCTCGGACTGACCCGTTACTGGGACGAATTCACCCTTTACATGCTCGGAGCCATGGGCGGCGGCGGGGCGATGGACAACCTCCTTGGCGAGTCAATCTCCAAAGCCGGAATCAAGCAACTCCGCATCGCCGAGACCCAGAAGTTCCGCCATGTGACCAGCTTCTTCAACGGCAAATCAACCACCCCCTGCGGCGGCGAGGATCAGGTCGACGTACCCAGTCGCTTCGACCCCGCCACCTTCGGCAGCCATCCGGAGATGGAAGCTTACAACGTCACCGACGAGTTGATGAAGGTTCTTAACGAATCACCCGAGAAGTACGGCTTCATCGCCGTCAACTACGCCAACTGCGACATGGTCGGCCACACCGGCGACATGGCGGCGGCCACGAAAGCGGTCGAGGTGGTGGACGAGTGCGTTGGCAAACTGGTCGACAAGTGCCTAGAACTAGACGCGCATATCCTCATCACCGCCGACCACGGCAACGCAGAGCAGATGGTGGACTACGAAACCGGCATGACCAAGACCAGCCACACCCTCAACCCGGTGGAACTGATCTACGTGGCGAAAGATGCGGAAGGCAGGAAGCTTATCGCCAGGGGCAAGCTCTCCGATATCGCCCCCACCGTCCTCTACCTCCTCGGGCTAGAGATCCCGAAAGAAATGACGGCGAACAATATCATCTGTGACGAGAAGACCTGCTGCGGCGGAAGCTGCGGCTGCAAATAAGGCGAGAAATGGTTATCAAGATCGCACTTATCGCAATTGCTGGAGCACTTGGAACCCTTGGCCGTTTCGGTTTGTCCGAGGCGGCCAAGGCTATTGTCGGCGCGCCCAACCCGTGGGGCACGGTAGCGGCGAACATGCTGGGCTGTTTTCTTTTCGGAACAATCTTCGCCCTCGGTGAGGCGCGGACGTGGCTCTCGCCCGAGACACGCATGATTATCCTTGCCGGTTTCATGGGCGCCTTCACCACCTTCTCCACGTGGATGTTCGAATCCACCGCCTTCATCCAGCACAAGCAATATCTCCTCGCCGCCGGAAACGTGATGGGCCAGACCGCAATCGGCTTCGCCTTCATGTGGCTCGGCCTCAAGGCCGGACAATACCTGGCATGAAAAACGGCACCCATAAATATGAGCGCCGTTGTCAGTAATATTCAACAAACTCACCGAAGATTAATCAACTCGCATTCATAACTGCCACCTTAGCCTACTCAACAATCCCGGCGTGCATCAGAGTCTTGCCCGAGGCGAGGTGGGCGTTTACGATCTCGCGCACTTCTTCGGGGCCGGCAGCGCGGAGGGTCATGGCTACCTGTCCGGACGGTGCCTTGCCTGTGCCGGTGTAGCGGAGCCAGAACTTTTTGCCATCCGCCATCTCCATGGTCACGCTGCCGAAGCGGCGGGTGTCAAAAGTATTTTCATAGACCAGCGCGTGCAGCACACCGAGGCTCTCGTTCGGTTCAATGCCCACAACCACGGCCTCCGGCTCCTCCTGCGGCGCTGCGTTCTCGTCGGGAACAAAAGCCATGGAGGATGAAACATCATCGAGTTGTTTCTGGGTCCGTGTCTTTGCCGGGGGCGGGCCGCCGACTTCGATCTTGCCTAGTTTCGGGGCTTTCTTTTTTATGCCGCTGTTCCAGTCGCCGTGATTCGCACCCATCTCTTCCTCCTTTGCCTGTGCTTCCATGGTTGGCACCGAGAGCCGCCCCAGCACCTCTTCAACCACCGAGAGTATCCGCTCCGGATTTCGCTCCGAGGGGGAAAGCTCGATTCGCCAGCGCGCGCCGTCCATGGGCGAAACTTTTCTGTTCAGGGTACGCAGGCGCAGCACACCGTTCTTCGCTCCCGACTTCGAAAATCCAACCACCATCCCGTTGTCGGTGCGGCCAAAGAAATTAACGCCAAGCGAGGCCGCGCGGTTGCGGATGCGCTGGTCCTCAAAAAGGCGAATCACCTGCTCAGGAATCTGCCCGTAACGGTCGCGGGCATACGCGCCAAGCCGCTGCAGAGCCTCGGCGTCGTGGGCCGAGGAGAGCTTGCGGTAAAAGTCGATGCGCTGGGTGTCGGAATCGATAAATTCGGTGGGGATATAAGAAATCGTTCCGAGGTCAAGCTCCACCGGATCAACCTCCTCCACCTTCTCGCCGCGGAACTCGGCCACACTTTTCTCAAGCAGGCGGCAGTAAAGATCAAAGCCGATATTTATGATGTGCCCCGATTGTTCAAGGCCGAGAATGTTGCCGGCTCCCCTGATCTCGAGGTCGCGCATGGCAATGCGGAAGCCGGAACCGAGTTCGGAATATTCCTCAAGGGCGAGAAGTCGCTTGTGCGCAACCGGCGTTACCGGACGCTTGGGCGGAACGAGAAAATAGGCGTAAGCCTGATGCTTGTAACGCCCCACCCGGCCGCGAAGCTGGTGAAGTTCGGAGAGCCCGAAATGGTCGGCCTCGTTTACAAAAAGGGTATTCACGTTCGGAATATCAACGCCGGATTCGATAATCGTGGTGCAGATCAAAACGTCAATCCTGTGGTCAACGAAGCGGTTCATCACATTGAGAAGCTGTTTCTCCGGCATCTGGCCGTGAGCAATGGCGAAGCGCGCTTCCGGCACCAGCGCAGATAATTTGGCCGCTACGGAGTCGATATTTTTCACGCGGTTATGAAGGAAGAAACATTGGCCGCCGCGGGAAAGCTCGCGCAACATGGCGCGGCGGATCAGCTCTTCGGAATATTTTACCACCATGGTCTTGACCGCGTGGCGTTCGATCGGCGCGGTGGTAAGGTTCGAGATATCGCGCAAACCGAGAAGAGCCATATTCAGGGTGCGTGGGATTGGCGTTGCGCTCATGGTTAGAACGTCAACCGAAGCGCGCATCTCTTTGAGGCGTTCTTTATGCTCCACCCCGAAGCGCTGCTCCTCGTCGATAATCACGAGGCCGAGATCGGCGAAGTGGACGTCTTTCGAAACCAGCCGGTGGGTTCCGATCACGATATCAATCCTGCCCTGCGACATGGCCTCCACAATTGTCTTCTGTTCAGCGGGGGTACGGAAGCGGCTGAGGCAGCCCACCAGAACGGGGTAATCAGCCATGCGCTCGCGGAAGGTGCGGTAATGCTGCTCGGCGAGGACGGTGGTGGGCACGAGCACGGCAACCTGCTTGCCCGCGTTTGCGACCTTGAAAGCTGCGCGGATTGCGACCTCGGTTTTTCCGAATCCGACATCGCCGCAGAGCAGCCTGTCCATCGGGTTCGGGCGCATCTGGTCGTCCTTGATATCGGAGATAGCAGCGCACTGGTCGGGTGTCTCTTCGTATGGGAAAGAGGCCTCGAATTCATTTACAAGCTCGTCA
>JAFGWW010000408.1 GCA_016936955.1 Planctomycetota bacterium
AAGGGCTTTACCGGTTGGGAAAAGCCGACCAAGAAATTCCGCCTCGCCACCGCCAAGGAGGTGGAGATGATCTGCCCGCCCCCGAGCCGCAAGTGGGACGAGAAGAAACTTCCCTGCGATCCCATCCGCATTCTTGAGGACGGCGAGATCGTGCCTGAGGTGGAGGCCATATTTATCTGTGAGCTCTCGACAATCGTACGCCGTTATGTCTTCGACAAGAAGACCGGCGGCCTCGAGGTCAGGGACCGGGTGATGTATGCCCACTCGGACATGATGCTCAAGATGGAGATCCCGCTGGCCGACAAGCCGAAAGACACCATCGCCGAAGCGATTTACAGCGCCGTAACCAGAACCCCCGACCGCGAGATCGAGGAGCGCGTCAACCAGCGCTGGACCACGGTGCGCACGGCCGAGGGAAGCGCCCTTTCGGTGCTCGGGCCTTTCGGCGCCCACAGCCTGACCGACAAGGCTTTCTACGTAACCGTCATGCGTTCCCCCGCGTTCGCCTCCTGCAACATCCGCAGGACCGACAATACATGGAACGTTGACCGCGCCACCAGAAGGCACGATCAGGGCGAGCACGAAATCACCTGGCGCCTCAACTTCGCCAAGAGCTTCAACGAGAAGGAAGTATCCCAGGCTTCGCAGATGCTGCTCGAACCGGCGGTGTGGCAGATCTTCTACCCCTCGGGCCGCAAGGAAGACAAGTTCGCCCTCTCGTCGCTCGAGAACTGCGTCACCGTCGATTCGCCCACGGTGCAGATTGTGGCGCTCAAGAAGGCGGAGAAATCTAACGCCATGATTGTCCGCGTGCAGGATGTCTCCGGCCGCACCCAGACGACGACCCTGAGAATCAAGGGCTCGAAAGGCGTATGCAAGTTCGAGATCGGCGGTTACAACCTCAAGACCTTCGCCGTTACAAAGAAAGGCGCTGCCCTCAACTTCAAGGAGGTCAACCTCGTCGAAGGGTTGTAGGAAAACCGCGCCTTCCCGTTCGTGCTGATTTTTCAAAAAGTACGGATGGGAAATGCCGGACGCCGCCCATCCTTCGACAAGCTCAGGACGAACGGAGTTGTTTTTCGGTTTGAGCACATATCATATTGTAAAGCCCTCCCTGATATGGGGAGGGCTTTTTTGTGGGTTGTTGCTCGCTTGTGCGTTTGTCATTCTGAACGTAGTGAAGAATCTGTTGTCACCATTCAAGCCATCCTTCCGCTTTCAGGTCGGTGGGGAAGGTGTCGATTATTTCACCGCCAAGGTCTTTGCAGTAGACCTTGCCAGAGCCGTCGATGATGAATGTATTAATGCCGCTCCTGCTGTATACTGCCGTAATGGCGCAGATGGGGAGCATGTCGGAGCCGCTTTCGGAGGCGGCGGTCGGGAGGGCTTTGAAATAATATCCCACAAGGGCGGTCTTGGGCGAGAGCGCGTCGAGGAAGTCGGTTTCCATCTCGGGCGCTTTCGCGCGGATGGCGGTTTTGAGGGTCTTCAGGTCGGGGGCGTATGAAGTGTGTTTGCTTGTGCCAAGCCCCATGCGCCGGAAGGTCTGCTGGCAGTCGTGGTATCGTTTCAGGCAGGTCATGGCGTTTTCTTCGCTACGGTGCAGGCCGTCATGGCCGCAGGGGTCGAAGATGTCGTAAGCGAGAAGCGCAATCAAGCCGAGGGCGGCGAGTATGACAATGGGTGCGGCTATCTTCATTTCTGTAAATCTCCCTGACCCGAATACTGCCTGACGGTGCTGCCAGCCTTTTGTATATCGGCGCATGAACGGGATGTCAAAGGGAAAGAAGATGGAGAGAAGGTTTTGCCTTGGGTGGGCGGGATGGATACAATTAGCCTGCGAGTTGGGGTTTCTTTTCGGTTCCGCTTTGGGGATTCTGGATGAGAGTCAGGACGGTTGTTTTTGTTGTCGCGGTTCTGGTGGCGCTGCTGGCCGTATTTTACGGCATCCTCAACCACATCCTCATTGGTTCTTTCGTCGGCTTCGAGCAGGAGTCGGTGCGGGCGGACATGATCCGCGTGCAGAATTACCTGTCCCTCTACGAGGAGCGGGTCGACTGCTTTGCAAAGATGCTGGCGGGGTATGAAAAGACCTACCGCTTCGCCGCCGACGGGGAGGGCGATTACGAGAAGGGCTATCTCACCCGCAGCCTTCTTCAGGAGAACGGGATCGACATGGTCTGTATTCTCGACGGATCCGGCCGCGTTCTCTGCTCCCGCCTTTACGGTTACAGGACGGGACGGGATTCGAAGCTGCCCGATAATTTTCTCGCCGCCGTGGGGGAGGGTTCGATCCTGCTCAGGAAGAATTCCGGGATGCGGCCCGTGCGCGGGATTCTCGGCCTCGACACGCCGATGATAATCGCAGCTTACCCGGTCCATTATCCGGGCGCTGCAGCGGACGTGCATGCGACCCTGATTGCCGGGAGTTATCTCGGCGATAACGAGGTGCGCCTCATCGGGCGGAAGATGCGGGTCGACCTGATGATAAGGGGTGCGCGGGAGCTTGCTTCCGGCAGCGGCGAGGTCGAGGTGTGGAGCCCGGATGAAGAGACGCTGGCGGCTTCGGCGATTCTTGACGATGTTTTCGGCAGGCCAGTGGCCGAGCTGGTGGTGAGTTGGCCGCGCGAGCTTGTGCGCAGGGGGAGCCTGAGCGTCAAGTATCTGCTGGTGGCGATCGCCCTTGCGGGGGCGTGCGTTGGCTTTCTGATGACCATGTTTATTCAGGGGCAGGTGCTGGCGCGGTTCGCGAAGTTGCGCAAGGAGCTCTCCGCAATCCGCCAGAGCAAGGCCCCCGGCGGGCGCGTGACCGTGGAGGGGGAGGACGAGTTCACCGTCCTTTCGCTCAATATCAATGAAACCCTCGCCGCATTGGAGCGGCTGGAGCAGGGGATCCAGCAGGCCCAGCGGATGCAGGCGCTTGGGACCCTGGCGGCGGGCGTGGCCCACGAGATAAATAATCCGCTCAATGTTCTCGGGCTTACGGTGGGGAATCTCAAGGCCAAGCTCGCGGGCGGCGGCGCCGACATGGGCGAGGTGGCGGGCAAGCTCGAGAAGATCGAGGGGCAGATCAAAACCATCGCCGGGATCGTGCGCCACATGCGCGAGCTTGCGCGCTCGGAGAATGTGGAGCCGGAGGCGGTCGAACTTTGCGGGGTTGTGGGCAAGGTGATCGCCCTTCTGCGGACGCGCGCCGAGAGCGAGGGCGTGGCGGTTGAGTTCAGCAATCCCGGCAGGGAGATACGGGTGCGCGCCGTGGACGGACGCCTCGAACAGGCGATAATGAATATTGTCTCGAACTCGATCGACGCCATTGTTGAGAAGGGTGGGGAGGGTGGACGGGTGCGGCTTTCGATCGACGAGAGCGCGGCCCGCGCGCGGCTTGTCATCTCCGACAACGGCCCCGGCCTGCCAGCCGAGCGCGAACGCATCTTCGATCCTTTCTTCTCCACCAAGGAGGTCGGCGCGGGCATGGGCCTCGGCCTCTCGGTTGTCCATTCTTACGTAAGCGAATGGGGCGGCAACGTCAGCGCCGAAAATAACGACGACGGCGGCGCGGTTTTTACGGTTGAGCTTGAGAAGGCGTGAGGGTGCTTATGTCAAAGTTCAGGGTGATCCTTATTTTCTCATTTTCGGTGTTGTTCTTGGCTATAGCCTTATGTAATAGCCATGAGCCTAAAGAGAACAATTCCAAATTCTTTTTTGTCCAGATCACGGATACCCATTTTGGTGACGGCGATGGCATAAAGAGAACCAGAAAAGTAATTGAGATGATTAATGCCTTGCCCATGCAAATAGAGTGTGTTGTTCATACAGGTGATATAACCATGGACAAGCTTGATGATAAGAATATTGTGGAGTCTGGCTTGTCGGTAATGAATAAGCTGTCGGTCCCCGTGCATTATGTCCCCGGCAATCATGATATCGTACGGAATAAACTCAAATCGACCAGCGAAGTTTTTTCGAAAAAATTCGGGGGGTTGATTTCAACAGCAGAGTATGATGGCGTTGTGTTTGTTTTTCTGTATACGGAGCCTTTAAGCGAGTCTTTCTCTGTTGATGGTTACGCGCCACTTGAGCAGCTTGAGGCGGAATTGAAAAAGGCGGCAGGGAAACCCGTTGTGATATTCCATCACGCCCCTTCTGTAGATGAATTTTTTAATGGCAAATTTATAGCTGGCTGGAAGGAAGACATTAGGGAAAAGTGGATAAAATTAGTCAATCAATATGATGTGAAAGCCGTATTCGCCGGGCACTTTCATGCCGATGAGCAGCATTGGCTGGGTGAAGTTCCACTTTATGTTTCTTCTTCGGTTGCGGGTTACTGGGGACGTCAGGCTTCGTTCAGGATTTATGAATACGACAATGGCAAGGTCAGTTACAGAACGCAATATGTTGGCAATGCGGAATAACTAAAGGAACCAGATGCGAATTCTTCTTGTAGATGACAACGAGGCGACGCTTGAGGCTTTGGCGGAGCTGGTGGAGATGACGGGCCACGAGGCGAGCTGCTGCACAACGGGGCAGGCTGCTTTGCGTCTGTGCGCGGAGCGTGATTTCCCCATGGTTATAACCGACATCAAGATGCCGGGGATGGACGGGCTTGAATTGCTCGACAGGCTGAACGAGATGCCGTCGATGGTGGGAAGCGACATCGTTCTCTGCACGGGGCACGGGTCGATGGAACTCGCGATCCGGGCGCTGCGCAAGGGGGCTTATGATTTTATCAACAAGCCGGTCGACCCGGAGGAGATGAAAGCCCTGATCGGGC
>JAFGWW010000409.1 GCA_016936955.1 Planctomycetota bacterium
AGCCGGGGATGCGTGGAGAAGGACGTCTGCCCGTGCGAACCGGACAAATAGAGCATTGCAGCAGAACCTTGAAAAGGAGGACGGATCATGCACGCACGAGAAATCCGCAAGGGAATTGAAGTCATTGCCACGGTCCACTGGGAACGGCGGCTGTTTGATTCGTTGATCCCGCTGCCGGACGGCACGAGCTATAACGCCTATCTGGTAAAAGGCTCGAAGGGAACGGCCCTGTTGGACACCACCGATCCGGTCTTGAGCAATGAATTGCTGGAACAACTCGAAGGCGTGGAGCATATCGATTACGTGGTATCGCATCACTCAGAACAGGACCACTCCGGCACGATCCCGATGGTGCTTGCCCGTTATCCCGACGCCAAGCTGTTGTGCAGCAGCAAGGCGGAAGACCTCCTTCACACACACCTGGGCGTGGCCACCGACCGGATGCGGATCGTCGAGGACGGGGAGAGCGTTTCCCTCGGTGACAAGACGCTGCAATTCATCTATACCCCGTGGGTTCACTGGCCGGAGACCATGGTGACATATATTCCCGAGGATAAGTGTTTGTTCAGTTGCGACTTCTTCGGCTCGCACCTGGCGACCACCGACCTCTATGTCACCGACAAGGCCCGCGTATACGAGGCGGCAAAACGGTATTATGCCGAGATCATGATGCCGTTTCGGAATGTCATCCAGAAGAACCTGAAGAAGATCGAGGAATATCCCTTCGAGGTGATCGCTCCCAGCCATGGTCCGGTGTATGACGATCCGGCCTTCATCGTGGATGCGTACAAGGACTGGGTCTCGCCCACCATAAAAAACGAGGTGGTGCTGCCCTACATCAGCATGCATGGCAGCACCGAGCGCATGGCCAAATACCTCATCGATGCGCTGGCGCGCGAGGAAGTGACGGTTCACGCCTTCGATCTGGCCGTAACCGACATCGGCAAACTCGCCATTGCCCTAGTCGATGCCGCGACCCTTATCGTCGGCACGCCGACCGTGCATGTCGGTCCGCACCCGGCGGTCTATTACGCGGCCCATCTTGCCAATCTTCTGCGGCCCAAGCTCAAGTATGCCGCGATTGTGGGCTCGTACGGTTGGAGCAGCAAGGCCATCGAGCAGATTGCCGGTTTGATCCCCAACCTGAAGGTCGAAGTCCTGGGCACGGTACTGCAAAAGGGATTGCCGGATGCGGAAGCGTTCGCAAAGCTCGATGAGTTGGCTAAGGTCGTTGCTGAAGCGCATCGCGCCGATCCGAGTGTTGAGAAATGTTAACGGGGAAATATGCGTATGGGTTGGGCCTGCCCACGCCAGGATAAGGAATATTGCAGCAAGCGGAAGCGCCATTTAGAAACGGAGCGAAAGGGTATGTTTTGAGTGGTAAGGTTGCTTCGCATAATGATCGAAAAAAAGAGAGAAACCGGAAAATTGAGGGGGAATAAGCATGGAAAGGAGTAATGGTTATGACGATGTTTTGTTATCAGTGTGAGCAAACGGCTAAGGGCTCGGGATGCACGGCGCATGGTGTTTGCGGGAAGGATCCGGAGACAGCTGCGCTGCAGGATCTGTTGATCCATGTTGCGGAAGATGTCAGCCGTTGTGCGCGCAAAACTCGGCAAAACGGGTCCAAGACCCGCGATGCTGATGTCTTTGTGGTCGAGGCGCTTTTCAGCACCGTGACGAATGTGGATTTTGATCCCGAGCGACTCGCAGGATTGATCCGCAAAGGTGAGAATGTTCGCAAGGCTATGGGGACTTCTTGTGCTGGCGTTATTGAGCCTGCTGCTGATTTGAACGAAATGATCCGTCAGGGCGAGTCGGTTACCATTCAAAAACGGATAGACGCCATCGGCCCCGACGTAACTGGATTGCAGGAACTCATTACCTATGGCCTGAAAGGTATGGCCGCTTACGCCGATCATGCCCGTGTGCTGGGTAAGGAGGATGATGCAGTCTACGCCTTTATCCATGAAGCCATGGATTTCCTTGCCAATAATCCCTCGGACGTGGACGCCCTGACCACCATGGCGCTCAAGGTGGGCGAGGTCAACCTTGCTGTCATGGGACTTCTCGATGCGGCCAATACTGACGCTTACGGCCATCCCGAACCGACGCAGGCGCGAGTGACATCGATCAAAGGCAAGTGCATCGTCGTTTCCGGCCATGACTTGAAAGATCTCAAGATGCTGCTGGAGCAGACCGAAGGAAAGGGCGTCAATGTCTACACCCATGGCGAAATGCTGCCGTGCCTTGCCTATCCGGAACTCAAGAAGCACAAGCACCTCGTGGGCAACTACGGCGGCGCTTGGCAGGACCAGCAGAAGGAGTTCGACGCGTTTCCTGGCGCAGTCCTTATGACCACCAACTGCATTCAGAAGCCCAAGGAGAGCTACAAGGCTCGTATCTTTACCACCGGTCTCGTGGCATGGCCTGGTGTCGCGCATATCGCTGCGCAAGCAGACGGAACCAAAGATTTTACTCCTGTCATTGAGGCTGCACTAGCTGCACCCGGTTTTTCGGAAGACGCAGAAGACAAAACCATTCCCATCGGCTTTGCGCGCAACACTGTGATGAGTGTGGCCGACAAGGTGATTGACGCGGTCAAGGGTGGCGCGATCAAGCATTTCTTCCTGATCGGTGGCTGTGACGGAGCCAAGCCCGGACGCAACTATTATACTGAGCTCGCCCAGCAGATACCCCAAGACTGCGTGATTCTAACCCTGGCCTGCGGCAAGTACCGATTTAACAAACTCGATTTCGGAGATATTGGCGGCATTCCGCGTCTCCTGGACTGCGGTCAGTGTAACGATGCCTATAGTGCCATCCAGATCGCCGTGGCGCTCGCTGGCGCCTTTGAGTGCGGAGTTAACGATCTCCCGCTCTCACTGGTTCTCAGTTGGTATGAGCAGAAGGCGGTCTGCATCCTGCTTACGCTGTTGCACCTTGGGATTCAGAATATGCGCCTTGGACCGACTTTGCCTGCTTTCGTAACACCACCAGTGCTTCAAGTGCTTGTGGATAAGTTCGGTATCAAGCCAACCACGACGCCGGACGAAGATCTGAATGTCATACTGGGGTAGACCCTGCATGCAAAACATCCCCCGGCAGCACTGTCGCATGTGCTGCCGGGGATACACACCCACTGGAAGAGCGAATACCCCTCGAGCACAATGCGTTGGATTGCCTAGCCGGTTTTTGCTTATGGAAAATGTTGACCCTGACATCCCGCGTTCGAGAGATTGCACAATGTTGGCGTGCAAGAAAGTAGATGAAACTAAACCTCGAATCTTTACGGCCACGCAATAAACATTGACAGAAAGCTAATTATGCATCAAAATTAGATGCAGTTAATTTGCGTTGGAGCAGCGCGTAGTCGGGAAGGAGGTGCGCCTTGTCTCTTGAAAATATCGCTATCAATGATGACCAGATGCCGGAGTTTTGCTCGCATCTTGGGGGACTTCTTTCGGCTGCCCGGGAGATGTCAACTTCCAGACAGGCCCAAGGTGTCATGGATGTCGTTCGCCTCACGGCCCGTGAATTACTTCAGGCCGATGGCATTACATTTGTGTTGCGCGAAAATGACTCTTGCTATTATGCCGAGGAGAACGCGATCTCACCCCTATGGAAAGGCAAGCGGTTCCCATTGACCACCTGTATCTCCGGTTGGGTCATGTTCAATGATAAAGCTGCAGCGATCGAGGATATTTACGCCGATGAGCGTATTCCGCACGATGCATATCGTCCCACTTTTGTCAAGAGCCTCGCTATGGTTCCTGTGCGAGCAGAAAAACCCATCGCTGCTATTGGGGCATATTGGGCGACTCGTCACGCAGTGACAGATCAAGAACTCCATAGACTGCAGCTACTAGCCGATGCCGCCAGTATTGGGCTGACAAATGTCCAATTGCACGACAGACTAGAGGCGCGCACCCAGGCCTACGAAGATCTTTGCGGTAAAATCAAAGAGGAGACGGCGCGACGCAAGGAAAACGAACGCCGTTACAGGCTTGCTCAGCGACTCTCGGGCGTAGGCACATGGGAATGGAATATTGCGACCAACGAACTAAAGTGGTCTGACGAGGTGGTCGCACTCTGGGGCTACCAACCCGAAGATTTCCGCGGGGTATTCGAAGAGGTGATTTCAAGAATCCACCCTCTTGACCAAGAGTTATGGAAAGAAAGCGTCAAAAACTGTCTTGAGCGTGGCAAAGAGCACCGTATGGATTTTCGTGTGCAGTGGCCAGACGGAACGATTCATTGGGTCTCTGCCATCGGCAACGCCGAACGTGATGTCGATGGGCATGCCATCCGGATGGTCGGAACCGTAATGGATATCACCGAAAGAAAGATTCTGCAATGTGAACAGGACACGGCGGTCGAATTCTTGCGTCTTATAAATAAGGCGCGCAGTTGCCGGGAACTGATTCAAGACGCAACCTCGTTCTTTCAGCGACAATCGGGGTGTGAAGCGGTAGGGATCCGTTTGAAAAAGGGGTACGACTATCCATATTATGAGGCAAAAGGATTCTCACAGGAATTTGTATTGCTTGAAAATAGTCTTTGTTCGCATTATAAGAACGGCAAGCCTATCCTGGATAAAGATGGTGTTCCTGTTCTTGACTGCATGTGCGGCAATGTGATTTGTGGGCGCTTTGATCCGTCAAAAGCTTTCTTTACGGAAAAAGGAAGTTTCTGGTCCAATCGGACAACGGAATTACTCGCAACGACAACGGATGCTGATCGTCAGACTCGAACGCGTAACCGTTGTAACGGTGAAGGCTACGAATCGGTTGCCATCATTGCTCTTCACTCCGGAGAGGAACGCCTGGGTCTGCTCCAACTCAATGATAAACACTGCGGGCGCTTTACCCAAAAGGGTATTCTCCAGTGGGAGCGTTTGGCCGAATACCTTGCCGTAGCCTTGTCGAAATTCATGGCAGAAGAGGCGCTGCATGACAGTAAACATCATCTTGAGCTCGCGCTAGAAAGCGCCGATCTTGGTACGTGGGAGTGGAATATCGCCACAGACGAAATGCATTTTTGTCCACGCTGGCTCAAGATGCTCGGCTATGCAGAAGGAGAGTTGGAGTCAGACGGCGATTCATGGAAAAGCCTGATCAATCCCGAAGATAGAGAAGCAGTGGTGGAGGCATTGGATTCCCACCTTGAAGGTGTAACAGATGCCTACAGCACCCAACATAGAATGCATCATAAATCCGGTGAATGGACCTGGGTCATGACTCGCGGACGGGTTGTCGAACGAGATGAGAATGGTCTTCCGTTACGCATGTGTGGCACACAGATGGACATCACCGAGCAACGCCGCCTAGAAGAACGCATTCGACAGTCGGAGAAGATGGATGCTATTGGTCAACTGGCAGGAGGGATCGCACACGACTTCAATAACCAACTGGCTGGCATCATGGGCTATACCGATCTGCTTCGTTCGAGGTTGGATGACGAACATCTGAAGCCATATGTGGAGAAAACCCTTCTTGCCGCACGACGCGCGGGTGATCTGGCAAAGAAACTTCTTACTTTTTCCCGCCAAGGGCATTTTGAAGCGCGCCCAATTGATGTACACGTCATTGTTCGAGAAGTGACAGATATTCTCCAACACAGCATCGACAAGAGAATCGTAATTCGCCAAGATTTGGAGGCAGATCCGGCCACACTCGTTGGTGACCCCGGCCAGATCCAGAACGCTATTCTCAATTTGGCCATCAATGCCTCCGATGCGATGCCAAATGGCGGTGAATTGATCTTTGCGACTGCCTTGACCAATCTAGATCGAGCTTATTGCGATACAATTCCTTATGAGATCAATCCCGGGCAGTATGTAAATATCACCATAACCGATAACGGCTGTGGTATCCCAAAGGATCAACAGAAACGTATTTTCGAGCCTTTTTTCACCACAAAGGAGGTTGGAAAGGGAACGGGGATGGGGCTTGCAGCCGTGTATGGTACGGTCAAACGGCACGGCGGCGCTATCAACGTCTATAGTGAAGTCGGTCATGGTACCACCTTCCGCCTCTACTTCCCCGCACAGGACCAAACCACAATTCAAGCGGAACCGAAGGCCAATACCATCAGTGTTTCTGGAGAGGCGACAGTTCTAGTGGTGGAAGACGAGGAACTCCTACGCGATATGGCTGCGGAGATGCTCAGTTCCTTTGGGTACACCGTTAGTGTGGCGGACAACGGCGAATCCGCGCTTCACTACTATAGAGACCGTTGGCATGAGATCGATTTAGTTATCCTTGACATGATTATGCCTAAAATGAATGGCTCGGAAACATACCGGGCGATGAAAAAAATCAACCCCGGAGTGAAGGTGTTGCTTGCCTCCGGGTATAGTATTAATGGTACGGCGAAAGAACTTCTGGACGAGGGGGTGCAAGGCTTTATCCAGAAGCCATTCCATGCTGCGGAACTCTCGGCAAAAGCGGCGGCAGCACTGAAGTGAGTGAAGACTTTCGAATAAAGCGGAGGCTATAGAATCCCTGCATTGACCTCAATTGGTGATCTGAGAACTACTGAATGCGTTTTTAACCGTGCGGCTTTCCAGGCTTGCTGCCTTCGGGCACAACGACCACATCATCTTCCATGAGGCGGAGTCCTGCAATGTCGAATCGAAAATCCAAGTTTCGATAGACGGCAATCGCTGCGGGAAAAACCTCCCTGACCAGTTTGCCTTTCATCCCGGAATCAACGTGCATATCCCGCAACAGCCCAGCGTCATGGTTTCCAGCCTGGAGCCAATCAACAAAGCCCGCCACACAGGCGTCCCTGCTGCGCATGATCATGCTTGAAAGGACTTTCTGTCTGGAGATAACGATTGCAGCTCCTGCGGATCGAAGCTTTTCCTCGGTTCCCGCCCTGTTCACCATGACAATCGCTCGCACTCCAGGTGCAAGGCATCGGGCTGTTACCAGAACATGCAGGTTTTTAGTATCCTCGGGCAAAGCGATGATGATCGACTGGGCTTTTCGGATTCCAGCGGCTTCCAGGACCTCGCTTCGACAGGGGTCGCCAAAACGGCATGGCACATCCTTCAGTTTTTGTCCAATGGCTGGCGGAAGAAGGCCAATCCGCTGCTTCGAAATGCAAACACATGGTACGCCCTCGCGCCTGAGATTCCGCGATACGGTCAGCATCAGGCTTGGGTCCGCAATAAGAAGAATATGATTTTCCAGTTTCATTCAATGTGACCTTCTGTGCCAAATCGCGACATCTGTCAAGGCAAGGCGTACAACGCCATTACCAGCTACCGACTTCGCCGATGATCTGTTGTCTTGCCATTGCAATAACCTCGGGCGGCCCGAGTACAACAAGTCTCATATTTGACTTAAGTATCAGACCGTCCTTGGGATTATATACGATATCATGTTTGTCGCCGATTTGAACTGCCACTATTTTTAGTTGAGAAATCGGCAGTCCAAGATCCGGTAACGCTTGGCCAGCAAGGTTTGTAGGAATCGCGATTTCATCGAAGCGCAACCCGTGTTTGCTTCGAAGCATGGTGTCAAGGAATGAAACAGCCGTTGGGCGGACCAATTCACTGGTCATTCTCATGGCGCCAATCGCGCTTGGCGCTACTACAGAACTGGCACCAGCCTTGATAAGCTTGGACCGGTTGGCTTCTTCGATGCAACGACTGATTATGCGGATAGAAGGGTTTATCTGATGTGCAGCGATAACGAGAAGAAGATTATCCTTATCCTCAGAGAGAACTGTAATTACCCCCCGAGCCGCGCTAATGCCAGCGTTGACAAGGGATGTATCGTCAAGTGCATTTGCGCTAAGGCACATAAGATTTTTATGGATTCCAATCCTCTGTATGCGTTGATCGTGTTGTTCGATCAAAACAACGGAGTACTTGGTGGCGATCAATTCCATTACGATGTGGCGACCAATTTCTCCGGCTCCGCATACGATAATATGGCCTGCAAGTCGCGATATGCGATTGTTCATATTCTTGGCTCGAAAATAGTCTGAAATCTCACCACTCACGATGAATGCGGTGATCGTGGAGATGAAATACATGATGAGACCAAGTCCAAGAATAGCCATCATAGCGGTAAAAATAACGGAGGGCCAAGTCTCATCGCTATGAAGAACATCGCTGAATCCAACGCCAGCCAAGAGGATCCCTGTTTGATAGATGCACAAGCGAAGTGGCGGAGCAGGTTGGCTCGTGCTTTGCCTCAAAATGCCTAAGATATAATACCCGATCACGCATACGCAGTATAGCCTAATAAACAGAAATAATGGGCACAAGAGCCTCGATAGAAGCGGCGCTCGTTCCTTATCGTGTATGGTATTCTCAAGACTTTTGCTGTTGCGAACCTCTCTCATGGTTAGCGATGCCTTTCCCATGCCAACTCAACGCGGCGCCATTTACAGTTTTGTGGTTCCCCGTATCTCGGCTCCACTCTTCTTCGCATCGCACTTGTACAACCTAGGGAAATCGCGCGCCATGCCGATTCCAGCAATAATAACCACGAAGAACTCTAGACGACCGAGTAGCATTCCGATGATCTGTGACCAGAGAACCGGAGCAGGAAGGTTCGGGCCGGTGATACCGACAGAAATGCCGACCGTGCCGAGGGTAGAGGCATATTCGAACAGCGAGTCCTGCAATCCGAAGCCATAGGCTATCATCAGGCCGGTTCCCGCGACCAGGATAACGAGGTAGAGAAAGACAAACAGGCCCGCCCGGAGAATCTCGGAATCGCTTACTTGACGCTCGCGCTCTCCATCTTGAATCGTACGGGCGACAACAGCGGTCGGAGGCAGCAATCCCATGCGTACCTGCCACCAGAGCGCTTTCGTCAGCAAGTAGATACGGAACTGCTTGATACCTCCGGCTGTAGAGCAGATGCCACCGCCGATCAGCATGAGGACAATCAACACGTAGATGCCGATACCGTTCCAGTCGCTGTAACTCACCGTGGAGAATCCGGTCGTCGTCAACGCGGTTACGGATTCGAAGACCGCCACGCGGATGGCTTTGGGAAGGCTTGGGTACAGTCCACGGCAGGTCAACAGAAAGAGAATTCCCGCCGTCAGCGGTAACAGCACCGCCACCAGTCGCACCTCGCCGTTTTTCAGCACGGCACGTATCTTGCATCGCAACAGCAGCCAGGCCGTGACGAAATTCAGGCTGCCCAGCAGCATGAGCGGAAGCGTCACCGCCTC
>JAFGWW010000410.1 GCA_016936955.1 Planctomycetota bacterium
AAATGGCGGCGGGCGATGGCATCTGCGTGTCCTGCGAGTACCACTGCAACACCCTGACCGACACCAACGCCTCGGCGCAGCAGCTCATCTCCGAACTTGGCGATTGCGGCGTGAAACTGCTCTGGCAGCCGCCAAACGGCGAGAGCTTCGAGTACTGCATGGAAGGGCTTGAGGCCGTGCTCGAAAAGGTGACCAACATCCACACCTTCCACTGGATAAATAACGGGAAGGGCGAGATTGAGCGCAGGCCCCTTGGTGAAGGTGAAGAGCGCTGGGTCAAGTATCTGAAAAAAGCGGCCTCAGACGGCGTCGTGCGTTACGCCCTGATCGAATTTGTTTTCGACGGCACGCCGGAGCAGTTCAGCAAAGACGCGGCGGCGCTTAAAAGCTGGCTCGGAAAGTTATAGGTAAAAGCCTGCCTGTCCCGGGCTTGTCGAGGGGGCGGGTTGGCGCGTTGTGTTTCGTTCATGCTTCGACAGGATCAGCACGGACGGGAATAAATAAAAGAATCTTTTATGAAGAGGAGAATAAAAATGTCTGAAAGAAAGGTTGCTCTCATCACCGGTTCGGGTCGCGGCATCGGCCTGGGAATTGCGAAACACCTAGCCGCCGACGGATGCGATATCGTGGTCAACGATATCCACGAGCCCGACGTGGTCAAGCCCGCTCTTGACGAACTCGCTGCCCTCGGCGCAGAAGTATTGTACTGCCGCGCCGACATCAGCAAGGCCGAATCCCGCGCCCAGATGCTAGAAGAAATCAAGGCGAAATTCGGCAAGCTCAATATCCTGGTCAACAACGCAGGCGTGGCGCCCAAGGTTCGCGCCGATATCCTCGAAGCGACCGAAGAGAGCTATGACCGCCTCATGACCATCAACCTCAAGGGGCCCTATTTCCTCACCCAGCTCGTGGCCAATTACATGGTCGAGCAGTCGAAGGACGAATCGTTCAAGGGCTGCATAGTCAATATCTCCTCCGTCTCCTCCTCCCTCCCGAGCACGGCGCGCGGCGAGTACTGCATCTCCAAAGCTGGCGTCAGCATGGCGACCAAGCTCTGGGCGGCGCGCCTCGGCGAGTTCGACATCCCGGTTTACGAGGTCCAGCCCGGCGTTATCAAGACCGACATGACCTCGACCGTGCAGGAGAAGTATGACAAGCTGATCGAAGGCGGCCTCTGCCACCAGCGCCGCTGGGGTTTCCCAGAAGACATCGGCAAGGCGGTGGCGATGATGGCGCGGGGCGACATCGCCTATTCCACGGGGCAGGTTATCCTCGTCGACGGCGGCCTGACCCTTCAGTGCCTGTAATATTTTAAAAACTCAAAAGCTCACGCAAGGAGTCGGACAGATATGGAAAAAACCAGCATCAGCGCGGGAGGCAAGTCCTTCCCCCTTACCAAGGTGCACACCCTCGTTATCGGCAGCGGCGCGGCGGGGCTCAACGCCGCCGTACAGCTCAAGCAACAGGGCATCGACGATGTGCTGATCGTTACCGAAGGTTTGCAGAAAGGCACCTCGATAAACACCGGCAGCGACAAGCAGACTTATTACAAGCTCTCCCTCTGCGGCGCCGACGCCGACGCCCCGCGCCTGATGGCCGACAATTATTACGAAGGCGGTAGCATGCACGGTGACCTCGCCCTGGTTGAGGCGAGCCTCTCTGTCCGCGCCTTTGTAAACCTCGTCAACATCGGCGTGCCTTTCCCGCAGGACAAATTCGGCCAGTTTATCGGTTACAAAACCGACCACGACCCGCGCCAGCGCGCCACCTCCATCGGCCCCTACACCAGCCGCGACATGTGCCGCTCGCTCATCAAGGAGGTCGAGCGTCAGGGCATCGCCGTGCAGGAAGACTGCAACATCGTCAAGCTCGTCACCGTTGGCAAGGGCGACGAGAAGCGGATCGCGGGGGCAGTGGCTCTCAACAGGGATGCGGAGCCCGAAGCGTTTGTGGCAGAGAACGTGGTCTTCGCCACCGGCGGCCCCGGTGGTATTTACAAGACCAGCGTCTACCCCGGCGTCCACACCGGGGGCATCGGCCTCGCCCTCATGGAAGGCGCGGCGGCGCAGAGCCTGCCGGAATCTCAGTACGGCCTCGCCTCCATCAAATTCCGCTGGAACGTATCGGGCACCTACATGCAGGTTATTCCCAAGTTCATCAGCACCGAAGCCGACGGCGTATCGGACGCGAAGGAATTCCTCCCCGAATATTTCAAGTCGGTGGGCGAGATGAACTCCATGGTCTTTCTCAAGGGATACCAGTGGCCCTTCGACTCGCGCAAGGTAAACGGCGGCTCTTCCCTGATCGATATCTTTGTCTATATCGAAACCGAGGTAAAGGGGCGGCGCGTCTTCCTCGACTTCCGCGAAAATCCGGCAGGCTTTACCTTCGAGGACCTCTCGGACGAGGCGCGCGAGTATCTGGAAAATTCGAAAGCTCTTCAGGATACCCCGATCGCCCGCCTTCACCAGATGAACCCCGGCGCGATCGAGCTTTATCTCGACAACAACATCGACGTCTGGAAAGAGCCTCTCGAAGTCGCCGTCTGCGCCCAGCACAACAACGGCGGCCTCGCGGCCAACCACTGGTGGGAATCATCCAACATCGGCCACCTCTTCCCCGTGGGCGAGGTCAACGGCTCCCACGGCGTATACCGTCCGGGCGGCTCGGCCCTCAACTCGGGGCAGGTAGGCTCGATCCGCGCGGCAGTATTCATCGCCAATAAATACAAAGAGTGGAGCCTCGACGAGAATCTCGCAAAGGCTGCCCTCGAAGACGCCGTCTCCGACGTCTCGAGATGGCTTGCGGGCTGCGACTCCGCGCCCAAGAGCTGGCAGGAAGAGCGGCAGGAACTTCAGGAACGCATGAGCCGCGCAGGCGCGCACATCCGCTCGGCGAGCGAGATCGAGAAGGCGATTGAAGAAGCCAAGGGGCAGTGGAAGCGCATCAACGAATCCGGCTGCAAGGGAGATAGCGCCAGGGCGAAGGTCGAGGCCCTGCGCAACCGCCAGCTCTGCTTTGCCCACATGCTCTATCTCGAATCCCTGCTCTTCATGATAAAAAGCGGGGTGGGAAGCCGCGGTTCGGCCATGGTGCTGGACAAGGCCGGCAGCCTCCCCCACGCCACCCTCGGCGACGAATGGCGCTACGCTTCGGAGGATCAGGCTTACCGGGGCAAGGTGCAGGAAACTGTGGCCGAAGCAGGCGGCATTGAGAACCGGTGGATCGAGCGCCGCGAGATTCCCGAGTCTGACACGTGGTTTGAAACCGCATGGGCGGCTTACCGTAACGGCGAGATATATGAATAATCGACCGATTATGGATAGCCTGTTGCGGAGCGCGGTAAAAGCGGCATAATAGGCGGCGAGTTATTTTTTCCGCGCTCACGACCGCGCGATTATGATGACAGATTTTTTTGACAAGGATTTTAACGATGCACGAAATACTTGAACAACTCAGCGCGATCAAGCTGATTCCCGTGGTGAAGATCGACAACGCCGCCGACTCCGCCCCCCTCTGCGAGGCGCTGATCGAAGGCGGGCTGCCGGTTGCGGAGATCACCTTCCGCACCGCCGCCGCAGCGGAAGCCATCAAGATTGCCGCCGGGATCGGAGACATGATTGTGGGCGCGGGCACCGTTCTCACCGTCGACCAGGTCAAGGCTGCGGTTGACGCGGGCGCGAAGTTTATCATCTCTCCCGGGATCGACGAGGAGGTTACCGGTTACTGCGTGGACAACAACATCCCCATCACCCCCGGCATCGCCACGCCCACCGATATCCAGAAGGCGATCAAGCTCGGGCTTGAGGTGGTCAAGTTCTTCCCGGCTGAAGCTTTCGGCGGGCTCAAGACTCTGAAAGCGATCAGCGCGCCTTACGGCAACATGCGCTTCATTCCCACCGGCGGCATCGACGCGGGCAACATCCTCGATTACCTCGCCTTCCCGAAGGTTCTCGCCTGCGGCGGAAGCTGGATGGTAAAGGGCGAGCTCATCACCGGCAAGAAGTTCGGTGAGATCAC
>JAFGWW010000047.1 GCA_016936955.1 Planctomycetota bacterium
GATGTCGTATTCAGGGTTGTAATGGAAGGGGCCGCGGGTTTCTTCCTTCTGCACGTCGGGAATGTTTATTATCTCCCTCGATGCGGCGGCGGCACCGGCGATAGAGTTGCGGCTTATCGGCAGGGAGAAGGAGTGGAAGATGCTGTTGGCTTTCTCCTCGCCCCACCTTTCCACAAAAGTCCTGCACTGGCCCACCTCGGCGCGGAGCTTGTCGCCGTCAACGAGATAGAGGGTTCCCGCGTCGGCGGAGGTGAAGCGCCGGGCTTCGGTAAGGATCATGGTGAGGAGGCTGTTGAGGTCGCTGGTGCTGGAGAGAGCTATGCCGACATTGAGAAGCTGCTCAAGGTCTTTGGCCGCTGCTTTTGTGCCATCCATAATTATCATCCCGCCCTTAACTTATTGTTCATTTTTTGAAATAAACTATAATCGCTTATATTGCCCCGACGAGATTAAAGCGTAGCCATAAAGCGGCCGGTGGTCAAACGAAAAGGCTTTATGGTTGTAGCTTATCGATAAGGGAGTATTGATTTTTTTGACTCTACAGGGATTCTATTCTTACGTAAAAAGTTTTGCATGTCAGCCTTATCTGTGTATGAGGCTGGTCCTATTATTATTTCTTTTATCGGTGTTGTAATGCTATTATAAGTTTTGACATATGCACCATCATTATCTTTCTTAGCAATAGGTATTTTAATGTGTTCTGTCAGCCCATATCTGCCCAAATGATAATCGTGTTCTGCTGGGAGTTTATCAAATAAACCATGGTGGCATATAATTAACCTGGACTCTTTTTCGGTCTTGTAGCATTCTGCCTTCAGCGTTGATGATATCTCAGCCGCTTTGATTCCTATCTTTACTGCTGTGTTTTCGCAACCAATCAGGGATTTGGTTAGGTAGTTGGCTACATCTCTGACGTTTACTTCTTCTTTGTCTATGTATAATAGATCCTTAATTACCACGTCTCTGAATAGGTTTTTGGGGCTTGCCTGATTGGTTATTTCAGCGCAGATTGACTCTAGCTTGTGCTTATGGAATCCTATGCATACGCCCCGCCCATTGTCGCCATATAGCCGCCATTGGTTTAAATCATCCCCTTCCCTTGAGAAGGATGAACAAAAGAAACTTACTTCTGAGTTAGTAATAAGCTTATCAAGGAAAGATATTGCCTTGTCGGCTATATCTTCAGTGTATAGCTCTTTTATGGCTTTTTTTACTACATCTTGCCCGACTTTAATCTCGGCTGGATCATTCATTTTTCGTAGATTGCATGCCCATAGCTCCATGTTTTTAATGATAGCCATTAAGTTTAACTCTGATGTGTAGTGCCAAAGGATTTCTTCTTGTGACATTACCTTTATCCCTCCTCTTCCCTTTAATGTCCCTAGAAGTTGTATTTTATGTTATTTTTGGCTTTCTGAAAACATAATGAATGCCATTATTTATGGTTAGAGCCTTATTTCACCGCCCTAAAAAAATCGTACTAATCTCTTGACGCGACGCGTTTTGCCTATATATTAGTCAGTCTTGCGGCTGAGGGCTCAGGCCTGTATGCGCAGCAATAAAACAAGGGCGATTAGCTCAGTTGGCTAGAGCACTAGCTCGACAAGCTAGGGGTCACTGGTTCGAGTCCAGTATCGCCCACCATAAATAATCTGCCCGGGTGGGAGCGTCCTCCCTTTTCCGGGCTGTTTTTTAGGGATTAAATCCCTAATACACCGGCGGCTTGCAGAGCCCCCGCGAAAGGACGCAAACACTTCGGAATGGAACTTTCCCCGGAGGAGCCTTTTTTCAGGCTCCCTCCCCGTGTTTGCGAATCCTTTTACGCCAGTTTTCTGCAATCGCCCCGGACAACGGAGGTCGGTGATGCACAAAGCCTGTTTTCATGCTCCGGCAATTTTCGCCACGGGCGGCTTTTGTGCTTCGCGCACTACCCGTCGGTAAGGCCTTGTGTTGTTCGAGTGATTTTATTTACGCGTTATATCCCGCCGCGGCGGGAAGAGGATAGACGAAGATGCCTGAAATCAAACTGCCTGACGGCAACAGTTTAAGCTTTGACGAAGCGGTGTCTGTAAAAGACATTGCCAAGCGCATATCTAACGGTCTTGCCAAGGCCGCCCTTGCGGGCGTTGTGGACGGCGAGATGAAAGACCTTACTTTCGTGGTCGCCAATGATGCGGAAGTCAGGATCATTACCGCCAAGGACCCTGAAGGTTTGAAACTTATGCGCCACTCGGCCGCCCACGTCATGGCCGAGGCGATTGCGCAGCTCTTTCCCGGAACCAAATTCGCCTACGGCCCCGCCATCGAGGACGGGTTCTTTTACGATGTGGACTCACCTTCTCCGATCACGGCCGAGGATCTGCCGAAGATAGAGAAAGAGATGAAGAAGATCGTAAAGCAGAGCCGCCCCTTCGAGCGCTGCGAGCTCTCCCGCGCCGAGGCTGCCGAAAAGTATAAGAACGACGAGTACAAGCTCGACAATATCGAACGCGCGGAGGGGGATGTGATCTCCTTCTACAGCCAGGGGAATTTCGAAGACCTCTGCCGCGGCCCCCATGTCCCGAATGCGGGCAAGGTCGGGGTTGTGAAAATCATGAGCCTTGCGGGCGCTTACTGGCATGGCGACGAGACCAAGCAGCAGCTCACCCGCGTTTACGGCACCTGCTTCCCCTCGCAGGAGGAGCTTGACGCCCACCTCAACCGCATCGAAGAGGCGAAGAAGCGCGACCACCGCAAGCTCGGCAAGGACCTCGGGCTTTTCGAGTTCCACCCCGAGGCCCCGGGTATGGCTTTCTGGCGCAACAACGGCGTGATCCTCCGTAACGAGCTGATCGGTTTCCTGCGCGGCCTTTGCGTCAAGCACGGTTACGATGAAGTGCTTACCCCCCAGATTCTGGTCAAGGACCTGTGGCTCCAGTCCGGCCATTGGGCCAACTACGCAGACAAGATGTACATCACCGAGAAGGACGGCCGGGAATATGGCGTCAAGCCCATGAACTGCCCCGGCGGTCTGATCCTCTATAAGGCCGGCCTTTACAGCCATAACGATCTGCCCCTGCGCTGGGCAGAGTTCGGCCATGTTCACCGCTTCGAGGGCAGCGGCGAGATCCACGGCCTCGTGCGCGTCCGCGGCTTTACCCAGGACGACGCCCATATCTTCTGCACGCCCACCCAGCTTCAGGGTGAGATCGAGCACTGCATCAAGATGATTTTCGAGGTCTATGGCGCTCTTGGCATGGAGTTCGATCATATCGAGCTATCCACCCGTCCGGAGAAACGCATCGGCAGCGACGAGATGTGGGATTCTGCGGAGAAGGCTCTCGAAGGGGCACTCAAGGCACTTGATATCAATTTCAAACTCAACCCCGGCGACGGCGCATTTTATGGGCCGAAGATCGATTTCCACCTCGGCGACGCCATCGGCCGCACCTGGCAGATGGGTACAATTCAGGTGGACTTTGCCATGCCGGAGAAGTTCGACCTCCATTATGTTGACGAGAAGAGCGAACGCCAGCGCCCGGTGATGATCCACCGCGCGATCAGCGGTTCCCGTGAGCGTTTCCTCGGGGTTCTCGTCGAGCATTACGCCGGCGACTTCCCCCTCTGGCTTGCGCCGGAGCAGGTGCGCGTTCTCAATATCACCGACTCGCAGGTTGATTATGCCGGGAAGGTGGTTCAGGCTCTGCGCGAGAAAGGCATCCGCGCCAAGGCCGACAAGCGCGGCGCGAAGATCGGCGCGAA
>JAFGWW010000411.1 GCA_016936955.1 Planctomycetota bacterium
TCGGCCCCGGCCTTTTCATCGCCTTCCATTACGCGGAAGAAGGGGAGATGATGAGCTGGAACCCGGCGGCGATTATTGTCCTCCTTGTTTTCGGCCTGGTGGCCCCCATGGGCTTTCTCTGCTCCGCAACCGTCTCCGCAATCGGCGGGGTAAATCCGGTTATCGTTTTCAAGGGCATCGCCTCGCTCGTCGATAAATACGCCTACATGCTCCTCACCCTTCTCGTCTCCTCCGGCCTCTTTATTCTCCTCGGCATCTGGATTGGCGGGAAGGCCTCGGTTGCCCTCGGTGGCGACACCCCGAATTATCCCGTCGGCTTTGGCCTGCGAATCCTTTCGGGGCTCCTCTTCATGTTCCCCATGGTCATCTTTGCCAGAAGCATCGGCATGCTGGTAAAATACTGGGACTACAAGCTACCCTTCGAGGTCGACCTATATTCCGAGAGCAAGGGCAGCATTGCTCCCCAGATTGTGGCGTTTATCGCGGCTGCAATGCTCTTCATGCCCCTCCACTCCGCCGCCAAAGAATGGACCCAGCAGGGCGGGATGGCCCTCAAGTGCAAACGGCAGATCAGGGAGATTTACGACAAGCATCTGCGCTACGAGTCCGGCCGCGTCCATTATCCGAGCAACCGTGATGAATTTGACAAGTACGTTCCCCAGGATGCGCGCACCTGCCCGGCCTTCCCCGAGGAGAAGGATTTCTACACGGTCAAGACCGGCCTTTCCGCCCAGGATCTCAATATCGCGCCGCGCCTGCTGCTGGTCTATGAATCTAAACCTACTTACCCCGACGGTGAGCAGCTTAACGTGCTTCTGCTTAACGGCGAGGTCAGGACGATCAGCAAGGACAAGCTGGCCGCCCTCCTTGAAATTCAGGAGCGTTATGCAAAATCCGCCGACAAGAATGAAAAGGAGCAGGCTTATAAAGCCTACCTGATGGAGATGGCGAAATTCTGATTTGCCTGATAAATATGCATGAAGTCGCCTCACTTTGAGCCGGCCCCTGCCTTTCAAACAACACAGATTCAGGAGAATATAATGTCCGAGTTCAAGGGTGTAACGATTGTAAAGAAAGCCAATGTCTATTCCGACGGAAAGGTCACGAGCAGAACGGTTATCTTCCCCGACGGTTCGCGCAAGACTCTCGGGATCATGCTTCCCGGCGAGTACGAGTTCGGCACCGAGGCGAAAGAAATCATGGAGATACTTGCGGGCCATCTTGAAGTCCTCCTTCCCGGCGAGAGCGATTGGAAGAAAATCGTGGGCGGTGAATCCTTCGAGGTTCCGGCCAACTCCAAGTTCAAGCTCAAAATCGCCACGCTTACCGACTACTGCTGCTCTTACATCAACTGATGATTCCTTGCATGGAGGGCGAAGAATGCGGGTCGGGCCAAAATCTCTTTATGTCGTCGGCGCAATATCGTGCTTTTACGGATTCAAACTCTTCTGGCGAGCATTTACGGCGACACGAGGATAGGAAACTCCTTCGATTATATGCCACGCTGGCTCTTTGTCGTGGGCGGTGTATTGCTCCAGTTGCCCATGGTTTTTGCCTTCTGGTTTAATGACTATATCCATCGCTGATTACGCCAGTCCTTAAATGCGGCGAAGGCAAAGCTGGAACGCTTTCCGCAGATTGGCGCAGCTTAAATTTGGATTATCAATGCCCCCGCATAATAGTGCGGGGGTTTGTTTTTATCGCCTTGCGTATGCACTTTTTGTATGATATTCTAACTTCTGGCGTTGGGCATGGTATTAATTGTAATTTAAACATTTATGCTGAGGCGCGTTTTTTTCGCGCCGATGCTCTCAGCAGCATTGTCGCCGCCCTGGCGATATGAGGCAGTGTTTTTCTCAACAGATAAATTTTTTCGCGTCATGAAAAATATGATTTAAATTGTATCCATTCGGCTTGTAAAAACTGGTTGTGACGTGTAAACTTATGGTCGGTCAGTTGGGTCGGGAGTTATTATGCGTTGTTTCAATTGCGGAACGGAATTGTCCGAGAAGAATGAATTCTGCCCTAATTGCGGGGTAGATGTCATTAATTCCAAGGTCTCAAGCTCGCAGCTTGTTATCTGTGAGACCTGTGGCGTTTCCTTTTCCGTATCCCTTCTGGACCGCAACGGTTATTCGATGGAATGCCCCGACTGCCGCCGAATACGTACACGCGAGAGTGAACGTAAAGAACAGACCCGAGAGATGCAGCGCGTAAATTACGAAGAGAGCGGCCGCTCCGACCAGCGTTCCCAGCGCCGCGACGCAAGGTTCGAGGTAGCCAAATGTTTTGTCCGGGTGCAGCTTCTGGGAATTACGGCGAAGATACTCCGCCGGGACAAGCCGCAGATGGGGCCGCTGATAGACCTTTCCATAACCGGCTTGCAATGCGAGGAGGAAGGGGATTTCGGCAAGGGCGACCCGGTTATGATCGAACTCCTTGTTCCTGCTTTCAGTACTCCATTGAAGATGAGGGGTAATGTGTGCTGGGTTCAGTCCCTTGGCGGCGGGCGTGTGCGCATGGGGGTCAGGTTCGATAAGACCGATGAAAAAACCACCGCCCAGCTCCGGGCCCTCGAAAAGCATCAGGCCTTGCGCGATGCGGCTATTATCCGGGAACGAAACGCCTCTTCCTCAGCCATGCTCAAGGCTGTCTCCATGCCGCCCAAAGAGCGCCCTCTGGATTTTTAGAAATATACAGGTTGTTTTCAGGCAAACCCGAGGCTGTTGAGTTTTTCGATAACCACGCTCGGGTCGAAAGGTTTCTTGAGGTAGGCTGCGGCGCCGCTCTTGATTGCGCCGATGATCCTGTCTTTTTTCGTTTCCGCGCTCATGAAGATTACGGGCGAATCCTTTAGCTTGTCGTCCTTCTTGATCTGTGTAATCATCTGGAGTCCGTCCATTACCGGCAGGTTAAGCTCCGAGATGAACACAATCTTTCCCTCGACCTTGCGGGCGGCCATTATGGCGTCCATGCCGTCCTTGGCTTCCACAATATTGTCATAACCAGCCTTGGCCATGGCGTTCAGGATGGTTTTACGCAGGGCTACCGAGTTTTCCACGATTATATATGCATACTCGGAATCCTCGAAGAGAGCGGAGAACTCCTTCGCGATTCTTTCAAGCTCGTCTATTGCGTAACGCTTGGCCATATATAAATCCCGGTTGGCGTTTGAGCCTAGCTCTCAGCCTCTTCATCGTCGACAACACCCTTGCCCGGAACATATCTTGCCGGGCGGATTGTCGAACTGTCAACGTCTTCAATAAGGGCAACCGGCCCGGTGAGCTGTTTCTTGAATTGCTTCATGCAGAGGTCGGTTCTGACAAAGACGTCCTGGAAAACAGTCTTCCGTACGATAACCTCCTTGACCGGTTGCGAACTCTCGTTGGCCAGTGTCGCCTGCCTCAGTTCCGAGAGTTTTACATACTTTTCTTTCGCCGTCAAAAATGCTTCGAGAAGTTTTTTGTACTCCTCCTTCTTCTCGTCGGGGAGGCTTTTGAAGCGTGCCTTGTCGCCGAGGAAGGTCTGTACCGGGCGGAGAATCTTCTCGATCTGGTCGCCAAGGTCGGAGAGGAAGTTGTCGATTTTCCTGACCTCGTAGTCGGCGCCGGGTTCAATGATGGTGCTGACTCCGAGTTCCGAGCCAAGGATGCTCGCTTCCACCCCGCCCAGAGCGAGGCACTCCCCACCGATGATCTTCTCGGCCTTGATCCTGCCCCTGCACCAGAGGATGGCATTCACCACCTCGCGGTCGACGTTAATGGCTTCGTTCGCGATGACCTTCGCCTGGTTGACATATTTTATGTGGGCGCTTCCCTTTTTCGTCTCGATCTCGGCGCGGTCTCGCCCGTTGACGCCGCCACGGAGGGTGATGGGGCCTTCGCATTTTATTTTCGATGCGCCCACCACTCCCTGCACTTCGATAGACCTGCACTCCACGTTGAAATCATCGAGCACGTTTCCTTTTACAATAACGTGCCCGTTGAATTTGATATTGCCGGTATTGAAGTCGACGTCACCCGGAACTTCGTATGATGGGCTGACCGAGAGCGTGCCTGCATAGAAAATTGGCCGTCCTTCGACCGCCGCTTTGAAAACCTTCTGCTCTGAATCTGTCGTCACTCCTTCGCCGGGACGCA
>JAFGWW010000412.1 GCA_016936955.1 Planctomycetota bacterium
AATTTCGCCAGAACCTTTCCCACGCTCTCCGGCGCCTGGGTGGGGAGTAAATGGCCCGCCCCGCTTATCCATTCAAGCTTGATATTTTCACGCCGCGGCAGGCCGAGTTTTTCAGGAGCCAGCTTTTCCGCGCCGCGGTCGCCGTATATTTCCAGTATAGAATGCCGCGTTTCCTGCAAGAGCCGGGTGGCATCGAAATCTTCCACCGTCCACCAGTACGCTTCGCGTATGCCCGGCATCCAGCGGACAAAAGTATCTGTATATGCATTCCTGATTTCAACCGCCTCTTCCCTGCTCAAACCAACGGTCGTCTCCACGCCGAAGGCATCCCCGCAGGAGAGTTTTGTCCAACCTTCGAGAAGGCCGATCCTGCCTATGCGCTCATCGCGTTTTTCCAGCATGGCAAGGGCGATCATCCCGCCAAGACTATGGCCTATGATATCGAATTTGCCAAGCCATAATTTATCCGCCAGCTTGAACATGTCGGCGGCGAAATCGTAGATGCTGAATTTCTCGAGGGGGACTGAACTCCCGCCGTGGCCGCGCAGGTCCGGCACTACGATATGCCGTTTTTTAAGAAAGGGAATTATCCCCTCCCAGTCGCGGCGGCTCCGCCCCGTGCCGTGGATAAGCATCAACGGTCGGCCGCCGCCGTATTCATCGTAGGACATAACACCCCACGGCATTTCGAGCGAGTTTTTTCCGGGCGTGAAGTCGGTGCGGTCAGAGGGCATTATTTCTCTCCCGACGGCGGGGTGCCGAAGTGCCTGCTGTAAGCCTTGCTGAAATGGAAGGGATTGCTGAAACCGAGGCGGTTGGCAACTTCATATACATTATACAATCCCTGCCGCAACATCTCGCGCCCCACCCTCATGCGCAGGGCGTCGTAATATTTTTTCGGGCTCTCGCCGGTAATATCCCGGAAAGCCTGACGAAACCCGCGCTCGCTCATCTTCGCCTCTTCCGCCATCTGGCTTACAGTCCAGTTATCGGCGATTTTACGCTGCATCATTCCTGTTATACGTTCTACAGTACGCTGGTGGGGTTTTAAAATTTCCCTGCCGCCTCCCGCAATCCAGCGGTGGAGCAACATATTGAAATGGGCGCAGGCATAATCGCGCCGCCTATCCTCGCCAGACATGAGGCTCTCGAAAACGAGGGCAAGCTCCTCCTCCTCGCCCACCCCGCGCGGCACGTTCATGACCAGATCAAGGGGCAGCTCTTCGCTCTTCTCGTAAATAAACTCGAACCACCAGAAATGCCAGCGCGGCGGGACGCAGTAATAATGGTAAAACTCCGTCTCTTCTATTACGAGAAACGAGTCGGGCTCAAGGTCAAGCTCGCCCGCACTGTCCAGACAGATTCTGCCCAGCCCGTCCAGCGTGCGGATTGCGATATGCCGCCCATTATCAGGCGCCCGGCGTAGAATATTATACTCTTCGCCGCCGTCGACGTGCCAGATCCGCGCTAGCTCGACCCCGCCGGTCATTGCGTGTCCCTGAGGTATGGATGGTTGGTTAAGCATGCCGCCTCTTTGCCGAAATGTATATGCTTTATTCCGTTCTTGACATTCATTATCGATAAATATTGGGTAATATTGCAAATGAAATAAACATCTATTTCCGGTTTGGGTATTTTACACCTCTCCAGCAAGGAGCGTTAAAGTGAACCAAAGAGAAAACATGATCAGCCTCTGGAAGCGTCAGGGCTTCGAGTTCATGCCGGTGGAGTTCAACCTCTGCCCTTCCCTGCGGGAAGAATATGTAAAGCGGACCGGGAACAGCGAGCTCCCTTATAACGAGTATTTCGAATTCCCGTGGCGCGGCGTACCCGGGCCCAAATGCCCGGAACGAGAACCCATCAACTGGGAGAAATATTTTATCGAGCAGGGAGCGCCCTTGCAGCTCGGCGCGCATGTCAGCGAATGGGGGGTGGGCGCGGAGAAAGGCTCTGCCGCCTGTGTACACATGACCCGCAAGCGCCATCCGATGAGCCACTTTGAAGATATCGAACAATTCGAGGCATACCCCTATCCGGAATACGACAAGGCGACCAACGACCATATCAGGGAAGTTGTGAAGGAAATCCACGGCAAGGGTTATGTGGCCACCGCCAACTGGGCGTGTACAATATGGGAAACGGCGTGGTACACGCGCAGCATGGAACAGCTCATGATGGACATGCTCAGCGACGAGGAGCTTGCGACATACCACCTTGACCGCATTACCGGCCTTGCGGAAAATGTGGCGCGCCTCTTCGCCGACGCGGGGGTTGACCACCTCCATCTTGGCGACGACATCGGCATGCAGAGTTCGATCATGATGAGTGAGGAGATGTACCGCGAGTGGATAAAGCCGCGCCTCAAGAGAGTCATCGACGCGGCGCGGGCGGCCAAGCCCGACATCATCATCAGCTACCATTCCTGCGGATATGTAATCCCCTTTATCCCCGACCTGATCGAGGTCGGCGTTGATGTGCTCAACCCGGTCCAGCCCGAATGCATGTCTTTCGAGGAGCTGCACGCCGAGTATGGCGAGAGGCTCTCCTTCTGGGGCACTATCGGAACCCAGACCACCATGCCCTTCGGCACGCCGGAAGAAGTGCGCAAGGAAGTTATCAGAAATCTCGAAATCGCGGGCGAGAAGGGCGGCCTACTCTGCGCCCCCACCCACCTTCTCGAACCGGAAGTGCCGTGGGAAAATATCCTCGCTTATGTTGAAGCCTGCAAGGACTTCGCAAGCGCCGGCTCACACTGACCACCCGCAGACATGGGGCGCTGCGAACGGGAAATGCTTCCCGCGTTTTTCAGTTTATCCCGTGTCTTGCGCGGAATTCTCCGGGCGACATGTGGGAGCGTTCCTTGAAGACTGCGCAAAGGTGGCGGTCGGAACCGAAACCGCATAAAGGGGCAATCGCCTTGAGCGGAAGGTTTGAGTAGCGCAGAAGCTCGCGCACCTGCTCGAGTCGGGTGACGATAAGCCATTCCTGCATGGTCATCCCGTAACGTTCCTTGAAGAGATGGCGCAGGTGGTCGTAACTGATGCCGATCTCGGTTGCAATCTCCGAAACGCTGCCAAGGTTGCGGTATTGCTCGCGGATAAGACGGAAGGCGTGCTCAGCATATCCGCCTTTCGTCCCCTCCCCGGTTGTATTGCCGCTCTCCCCCTGCAGATAAATATCCAGCAGCGCGCTCAAAAGACCTGCCGCGCGATAATCAAAAGCCGCCTGCTGATATTTCGTCCGCGCAGCCGGAGGCGCGGCGAGAATGTTGAACTCCCCTTCAAGAGGGCCGATGCCGATATCGGGAACCAGTATGGGCAGCTCCAACTCTTCCGGCAAAGGCGCAACCTCAAGCTGCACCACCACATCCTCCCCCCTGCACTCCATCTTCTGGCTGTGGGCGGTAAGGGGCGGATAAATCACGGCCGAGCCGGGTTTGAACTCAAGGCGGAAACCGCTCTCCAGCTCTGTCCAGCCATGCCCGGTGGGATGGTAAACAATCTCCACATGCGGGTGTTCATGAAGGGCGCAGAAGCTCTCCTCAAGCTTTGAACGCCACCCGCTTCTGAAGCCGATATGGCTGAAAACCTGCACGTCCTCTTTCCTGCCGTCCATCCTTATCCCCGTTTTCTGTAATAAGCAGTTACTTTTCTAAACGGCATTGCCGGTGCCATAGACTGCTAAATGCTGAAAATAAAGGGCTGTCAGATGTAAATATAGCCCATGCATCCTGTCCGGCAAGCGCAAATAGCCAATTTCCTGAATAATTAGCCATTCATTGGAATTGCTAAAAACGGCGGGCAAAGTATTCTCCCCTGTACCGGATAACCATGATCTGGAATCAATCACGAGGCAGAAGGAGATTGCCATGAGCAAGAGTATCGTATTCACCGGAAAGAACGAGTGCGCCGTAATCGAGAAGGATCGCGTCGAACTTTCCCCCGACAGCGTCCGTATCAGAACAACCAATTCCCTGATGAGCACCGGTACCGAGACCATAGTTCTGGGCCGCAAGTTCGCCCCCGGCACCCACTGGGACAACTGGGTCAAGTATCCCTTCTTCCCCGGTTACGCCATAATCGGCGAGGTTGTGGAGTGCGGCGCGGAGGTCATGGAACTTAAAAAGGGAGTGCGCGTCGCCGCCCGGGCCGGGCACGGCAGCGAGCATGTCGCACCGGAAGCCGAGTGCTACGCCGTACCGGAAAGCCTTGATCCCATGCAGGCGGTCTGGTTCGCCCTCTCGAAAATTTCGTTCATGGGCGTAAAGGCCGGGAAGGTTGGGCTTGGTTCGAGAGTGCTTGTCATCGGCGGCGGGCCGATCGGGCAGATGGCGCTGCGTTTGTGTGTGGCGGCGGGGGCGGAGAAGGTTGTGCTTGTGGACATGCTCAAGGAGCGCCTCGACCTCGCGCGCGCCGGCGGGGCGACGAGTGTTATCGGCAAACCCCTCGACCAGGCTCTTGAAGAACTTGAATTCGCCTGCGGCGGCAAGCCCCAGATCGTAATCGACTCCACCGGCAACGCGAAGGTCTTCGAGACGGCGCTCAAGTCCGCCGCCGACCGCGGAACTGTTGTCGTCCTCGGTGACACCGGCGTACCCGGCGAGCAGCACCTGACCAGCGACGTCATTACCAGAGGCCTCCATATTGTCGGCGCCCACGACGGGCACTGCGACGCGGAATGGACCGAAGCCCGCATCGTAAATCTTTTCTTCTCGCTCCTCGAGCGCGGCCGCATTAACATGGACGGCATGAACACCCACGTCTTCTCGCCGGATCAGGCAATCGAAGCCTATGACCTCGCCGAGACGAAAAGGGCCGAGACCATGGGCGTGGTCTTCGACTGGCAACGCGGGTAATTTGTTAAAGCCCATCCATATGGGCATGAACGGAGAATGATATGGCACCCCGGGAATTACTCTTCAGCGCGCCGGACTGGTGTTTTCTCAAAAGCATGAAGCCGGATGAATATTACCCGCGCCTTGCCGAAATCGGCGTTGATGCGGTCGAGATGGTCGACCCTCCCCGCCGCGCGGCGGCGAAGGCGGCCGGGCTGCCGATACTCAATTACGCCGCCCCCGGCATGACCAAAGGCCTTAACGACCGCCGCAACCATGCCGAGCTGCTGCCGGGAATCCGCGCCACCATAGAAGACGCGGAGCAGAGCGGCATCGGGCACGTCATCATCTTCAGCGGCAACCGCGTTGACGGAATTGAAGACGGGATCGAAGCCTCCGCCGAAGCTATCGAACAGGTTCTTCCCGACGCGGAAAAGGCGGGTGTCGTGCTCGTCTTCGAGATGCTCAACTCCTTCGACCACGGGGGCTACGAAGCGGACAACAGTGCTTACGGTTTTGATCTTGCCGAACGGTTCGACTCGCCGAATATGAAGGTGCTCCTCGATCTTTACCACATGCACCGCATGGGCGAAGACCCCGCCGCCCTCATCCGCAAGCGCGCGAAACATATCGCCCACCTCCACATCGCCGGCAGCCCCAAACGCGACCTCCCCGGCCCGGGGCAGGATCTGGACTATAAAGCCTGCCTCAAGGCCGCAGCCGAAATCGGCTATTCCGGCTACTGGGGCATGGAATTCTGCCCCACCGGCGACGCGATAGACGAACTGGCGGAAGCTATAAGCATTTTCAAAAGCGAGGGAATCCGAATATAGCGTACACCCGCCCCCGCCCTGCCATATTTTAAGCCCTAAAAACCTTCTCGCCCCGTGTCGCCATTCCCGGCACGGGGTTGCTTTTTTCCTCATCCCATATCATTGAGTCGTCAGCAATAAGGCTTATGACAGGTGGTTTTCGTGATATTGGCGGCATCAACATATTGGAACGGGATATGCAATGAATTGCGTGAGCTTGGCGGGTTTCCATTATTTACAGGGGCGTGTTATATTATAGTTCGGGGCATATGCCTTCCGTTTATTATGTAACCTTCGCCCGCGTGCGACGTATAAATATTACGGAACGGATTTTTCGGAGAATCAGAATGCGCGGAAAAAAGTATCCCATATTTTCAGCCCTGACGCTTGGCGTCTTTTGCCTTTTCCTCTCCCTCGGGGCGAGAGCGGGGGAGGACGGCGAAGAGGGGATAACGGTTAAAAAGAACGTCCCCTATATTGAAGGCTCGAAAAACTACCGCCAGAGTCTGGATCTTTATCTGCCCAAAGACGCGAAGGACGCGCCGGTGCTTATCTTCATTCACGGCGGGGCGTGGACCATCGGCAAGAAAGACCACGCGCCTATCGTGGCCCACGGAAAATATTACGCGTCCAAGGGAGTGGTTACCGTTAACATCAACTATCGTCTCTCCGGCGAGAAGATGTATCCCGCCCAGATAGAAGACTGCGCGGCTGCGGTCAAGTGGGTGGTCGACAACATCGGCGGGTACGGCGGCGACGCCAAGCGGCTCATGGTTGCGGGCCACTCGGCGGGGGCGCACCTCGCGGCCCTCCTTGCGACCAATCCGAAATATCTTGCCGCCCATAACCTCAAGCCCGACATCTTTCTGGCCGTCGCTCCAATCGACACCGCGAGTTTCAATATCACCACCCCCTTCCCCGGCTCGGGCAGCACGAGCAGGATTCTGAATATGATGCGGGCGAAAACCTTCGGCACGACGAAAGAACTTCAGACCGACGCCTCCCCCACCCTTCAGGTGGGGCAGAACGGAAAAATCAAATATCCGCCCTTCCTGCTTTTTGTAACATCTCTAAGACCGGAAGCGATTATTCAATGCCGCAAACTGAAAAATGCCCTCGACAAGGCGGACGGCGAGTGCTCGATAAACATCGTCCCGGGCAAAACCCATGCCGAGATGAATGTCGCTTTCTCCGATCCAGAATCCCCGGTATGTAAAAAAGTTCTCACCCTTCTCAAGGGTGAGGAGGAGAAAAAGGAATAACAAGAACTGCTTCCGCTCTGGCGTTAATAAATAATGGCATAAAAAACCGGCAGGCCCGAAAGCCTGCCGGTTCGCGTTTCAGATGTGCTGCTTTCCGGACTAGCGGACGTAGAGCATTTCCGCGTAGGTCGGGAGCGGCCAGAGGTCGGCGTCGACGATCATTTCGAGTTCGTCGGCGGCGGCACGAACCTTGTTCATCGCGGGGATGATAAGGTCGCGGCACTTGGCGGCGTGCTTGGCGGCTCCGTCAGCTTCGGACTTCTCTATCGCTTCGGCGAGGTCGCCGATAGCGGCTTCGAGCTCGTCCACCAGAACGGTAACCTTCTTGAGGCAGGCGGTGGCACCCTTGGAAGTTACGCCGGCTTCCTTGAGGCTGGCAACGGTGCTGGCCAGACGGCCGGCGTATTCGATGGCAACCGGGAGGATGTCGCGGCTGGCCATGTTCAGGGCGCAGCGGCCTTCGATGGTGATGCAGTTTACATAGAACTCGTAGAGGATCTCGGTACGGGCGGCAAGCTCACCCTTGCTGAGAACCTTGTGCTTCTTGAGAACCTCGACGTTCTCCTTCTCCATGATGGTGGCAAGGCTGTCGACAGTGTTCTTGATGTTGGGCAGGCCACGCTTGGCGGCTTCCTTCTCCCAGGCGTCGCTGTAGTTGTCGCCGTTGAAGAGGATGCTGGCGTGTTCCTTGGCCCAATCGGAGATGAGCTTCTGGGCGGTCTTGTTGACCTCCTTGCTCTTCTCGAGGGCGTCAGCCATCTCGCTCATGGTCTCGGCCACGATGGTGTTGAGAACGAAGTTCGGGCCGGAGGTGGACTGGCTCGAACCGGCCATGCGGAACTCGAACTTGTTGCCGGTGAAGGCAAAGGGCGAGGTACGGTTACGGTCGGTGTTATCCTTCGGGAGCGGGGGAAGGCTGCTTACGCCGAGCTTGATCTCTCCACCCTTCTTGCTGCTCTTGGCGCCGCCCTTGGCGAGCTGGTCGACGATATCCTGAAGCTGGTCGCCGAGGAAGATGCTGATGATGGCGGGCGGGGCTTCGTTGGCGCCGAGGCGGTGATCATTGGCCGGGCTGGCAACAGAAGCGCGCAGGAGCTTGCTGTACTTGGCGACCGCGCGGACCACGCACATAAGGGTTACGAGGAAGACCTCATTATCGTGCGGGGTGTGGCCGGGGTCGAGAAGGTTGATGCC
>JAFGWW010000048.1 GCA_016936955.1 Planctomycetota bacterium
ATCAACGGCGCCCTTTACACCACCGAGTATGGCCTTGCCATCGCGGCGCCGGCTTTTATCCTTGAGCGCCTCATCAAGGACGCCGCCTCTTCCGACAGGGTGGAGCCGGTAAGCGTCGGGGAGAGGTCGGCATGAAGCGTTGCCTTTCCATGCGAAGGAAACATAACAACGCGACCATCGAGATGGCCCCTCTTATCGACATCGTGTTTCTCCTGCTGATTTTTTATATCGTTACCGCGAGTTTTGTGCAGGAGAGTTCGGTAAAACTGAGCCGTCCCGAGAGCAGCAGCGCAAATTCCTCAACAGAGCCTTTTGTTGCCGTGGCTGTAACCAAGACAGGTTCAGTCTATCTCGGCGGCAAGCTTGTCTCCCTTGAGAGCCAGGGGGCTTTTTCAAAATACTTTTCCGAAACAGGGGCGCAGCGCGTACTCATACAGGCCGACCGCGAAGTCCCCACAGCGCTCCTGCTCAATGTAATGGATGTGTGCAAGGCGGCCGGGGCCGAGTCGATTGATGTGGCGGCGGTAGCGAAAAGGTAGGCACGATGACCGCGTTTACGATAATCAAAGAGCGTATATCCTCCCGTGCAGCAACAGCCAGCTTCATAACCCCGGGCTATATCCGCTACGGTTTGGCCCTGCTTTTTTCGGTTACGGCCAATTGCCTTATCCTTCAATTACTCAACCATAACCACGTTCCGCAGGACAGGTTTGTTTTTGAAGAGGACGCGGTTGAGCTCAATGTGATTGATATGGACATCGATATGGTCAGGGATGAAATACCGGAAAGGCGGGAGAGTGTTGTCAGCCCTGTTGCCGAAGCGATGCCTTCACCGCCACAGCTTTCGATGCCTGCCCTTGAACTGGCATCTGTCGCCACCGATGCGCCGGCCTTGAGGCTTCCTGACAATCATAATATTTCGCAGCTTGAACTTTCCTGCATCGTTCCCGATGTCGAGCCAATGCCAGTGCCTAGCGTGGCATCCCCGGTCATCAAGCCGAGTTCCGTAATTGACAGCCACGGCCCGACCCTGATAGACCCCATTGACCTCTCCGGATTTTATCCTTACTCGGCCCGCAGGCGCGGAGTAAAAGGCGAATCGGTCATTCAGGTTGTGGTTAATGAAGAGGGGAAGGTGAGCAGTGTGAAATTGCTCAACAGCACGCCTGCCGGTATTTTTGATCTGGCCGCCCAGAGGGTTGGCAAGGCTTTGCACTTCCGTCCGGCAAAGCGCAACGGCAAGACTGCTGCCGCCTGTGTAAAGATGACTCTCGAATGGAGGCTTGATTGATCCGCATTATTCTAATCTCAATCATTTTTGCGTCTTTGTCCGTAAATGCGTATGCCCAGGAGAAGTTACTTCCCAGGGAGCTTGCATCCCCGGTTAAGCAGGCGCAGAAATTTTACGACAAGGGCGAATATGCCGCCGTAATCAGAGTGCTTTCCGGCTATAACGGCGAGGACCATCCGGTTCGCCATCTTCTCATGGGGCATGCCGAATCGCAGCTTTCCCATTGGGCGGAAGCGGTAAGGGAATATGAAAAGGCGTTGGAGCTTGATGAGGAATATCGTCCCGCCGGGTTGGCTCTTGCCCAGGTTTATGTAAACATGGATAAGCTGGACAATGCCCTGAAGGTGGCTGGGAAATTTATTAATCCTGAAAAAGCTGCGGCCGGGGAGGTTGTCTTTTACGCCCAGGTAGCTTACCAGAATCGTGACACGCGCCTGTGCGGGAGAATTGTGAGGAGCGCGCTGCTGCGCTTTCCTTCCGATGACAGAATACGCAAACTAGACCTTGCCTTGCTTATGGAAGAAGAGGAGTGGGGCGAGGCGCGCAAGGCAGCCATGGCTTTGCTGGAGAAAAAGCCCATAGACTCCGCCCTTTGGCGTCAGCTCAGTTATGTGACCCGTTCGAAAGATGACGGGAAGACAGATCTGGCCGCCATTGAAGCGGCGTGGCTTGCCAACCCCGGCGACCGTGACTTGCGAAAACAGTTCTTCGCTTCCCAGCTTTCAGCGGGGCACTACGCCACAGTGATCAGTGAAAGTCAAAAACTTCTCGCTTCTGAAAAGGGCAAGGCGATTCCTCTCGACATCGAAACCATGGCTCTGCTGGTCAGGGCTGCCGACGGGGCGAGCGACGAAGGGTTGTTGAAGAAATTCGTCTCTCTGGTGCCTTCCGCAAAAAGAACGCGGGAGATGCAGATATGCGTTGCCCGGTCTGCCTTGAGGAATGGCGATGTCAAAGGAGCCCGCAAAGCACTTTGCGCGCTTATCGAAAAGGGCAAAGCGGATGGGTCTGCATATCTGTGGGCCGGAAGCCTTGCCGAAGGGGAGAGGGATTATGCGGAAGCTGAAGCGGATTATGCCCATGCCGCAAAGCTTGACGGTTCCGCCGCCCGCAACGCCACCCTGTATCTGGCCCGCCTTTACTGGAACACCAAAAGGCCTGAGGAGGCGCGCAACCTCCTCGGCTCATACCTCAGGAGTTATCCCGATGACGTCACCGCCTGGGCGATGGACAAGGTTTTCAAGGCGCAGTGACGGCTGAGTAAGGTATGCCAGAAATAAAATGACGATCCCATCATGCGGGGTCTTATGGTTTGTACTTGCCTAGAGGGATGCAGCAGACCGTGCCGGTTTCTTCGTCGCAGGCGATTCGCGTTTCTACATTGAATACTTCGCGGAGTGTCTCTACGGTAAAGACTTCGGCAGGGCTTCCCGAGGTGACAATCCGCCCGTCGCGCAGGGCAAAGATATGGTCAGCATATCGCGCGGCAAGGTTGAGATCGTGCACGCTCAGCAGAACCGTATTGCCCAGTTCGCGGTTAAGCTTCAGCACCAGGTCCATGATGTCAAACTGGTGGGCCATGTCAAGGAAGGTTGTGGGCTCATCAAGGAACATATACTTGGGGGATTGCGAAAGCAGCATGGCAATCCATGCGAGTTGCTTCTGTCCCGAACTTAATTGGCTTATCATCCTGTGTCGTAGTTTGTCGGCGCCGCTCAAGATCAAGGCGTGCTCGACCGCCTCTTTGTCTTCCGGCATCAGGGACTCAAAAAGCTTTCTGTGAGGATAGCGACCGTGGTATGCCAATTCCTCGACGGTGAGGTCGTTTGGAGCGGCATTTTCCTGAAAAAGAATCCCGATGCGACGGGCAAGTTCTAAGGGCGAATAGGTGATGATCTCTTGCCCGTCCAGGATTACGGCACCAGATTCGGGGGCAAGCTGCCGGGCGAGAGTTTTAAGCAAGGTGCTTTTGCCTGAACCGTTTGGCCCGACAAAAACGGTGATCTTACCCACTGGGATATCGATGCTCTGGTCGATTATGACCGGGTCCCGCTTCGGGTTATAGCGAACGGTCAGGTCTTTGCCGGAGAGGCCGGCGAGCTTGGTGTTTTGGGTGGACAGGGTCTGGGTCATAATCTTCCGAACTCCTGCTTGCGCCGCATCAGATAAAGAAAGAATCCGCCGCCCAGGACGCCGGTTACAATCCCGACGGGGATCTGAATCGGGCTGAGGATAAGCCTTGAGGTCGTGTCGGCGCTTATGAGCAGTGCGGGCCCGGCAAAAAGGCAACCTGCGAGCATGCGCTGGTGCGGGCTGCCCACAAGGCTGCGGACAATGTGGGGCACGATCAGGCCGACGAAGCCAACGAGTCCGGCGACAGAGACGGCTGAGGCTGCGGAAAGGATGGCTGTACCGGCAAGGAGGAAGCGCGTACGCTCCACCGACATGCCAAGGGCTTTTGCCGTGGGGTCACCAAGCAGAAGAACGTCAAGATACCGCGCACCGGAGAAGCTGAGTACTATGCACACTATCGTCCATGGGGCGATCATCCGTACCTGTTCCCAGCCAACCCCGGTAAGCGAACCGGTGGTCCATGCCATTGCATTCTGGACAACGGTTATGTCTCTTGCGAAGAAGAAGAGGGATGACTGGAGCGCTCCGGTGATAGCTCCTACAATCACGCCGGCCAGAACCAAACGCACCGGGCTTGTCCCGTGGTTCCACGCAATCGCATAAACCGTGATGAATGCTGCAAGGCCGCCAGCCATGGCAATGAGCGGAAGGTGCACGCCGAGGGCAGGGAATATAACAAGCACGAGAAGGATCATTAGTCCCGCACCCGAACTTACCCCGAGGAGGTAAGGGCTTGCCATTTCATTTCTGGTTATGGCTTGGAATATGCTGCCGGAGAAGGCAAGGTTGATGCCGACCATGAGGCCAATAAGGACACGCGGCAGCCTTACGGTCCATACGATCAGTGTTGTTGTCGGAATGCCGATTGGTTCGCTGTAACCGAGCGACTCAGCCAAATTCTCTCCGAGAAAAAGGCGAAGCAGCAGAGAGGGCTGCCCCCATACCTGCGGGTCGGTGAGGGCATCAACTGCTTGCCGCCAGTTCATCTCATAAGACCCGGCGCCGATTTGGATCAGTGCGGCGAAGAAGATTATTATGCTCGAAACGATGACCAGCAGGGCGAGGGCCTGCCTTCCTCTATGAGTGCGCTGTGTCATGCTGTCTGCCGCAGGGGCAGGGCCGGAGTTACTCTTCGACATTGCCGTCACTCTTTCCGTTCAGTATTTCTGTAATCGCGGCGCGCTCGAAAAGGCATTCCTCGGGCGGGTAATTCTGGTTGTCGCGATAAGGCCCGAAAATGTCGGGGTAGATTTGCTTGGCTGCCATTTCAATCTGGAAAATATAGAAGATCGGCCCTTGCAGCGGAGTGCCGCCCGGGTAGACGCGATTGTTTTTAAACGCATTGAGATGCTTGCCAAGGGGGTCATCCTTGAGCTTCATCAGTTCCTCGTATGCCGCGCGCGCTCCCTGCCCGGAACCAGGCGCACCGTAAATTGCGAGAGGCATGATTATCACATCAGGATTTATCGCAAGAAGCCCTTCAATGTCGATGGATGCGCCCCTGCCGCCGCCGTCCCCGTAGGTTGAAATATCCTTACCTTCAAACGCATCCTGTGCGCCCACCGCGATGTATTGGGCTTGCCCAAAGCCGCCGTGCAGGAGGCTGTAGGGGGTGATCCTGCCCCTTCCATAATAGATGAGGGCTACCTTGGGGCGCTTGCTTTCCGGTGGGAGTTTTGCCTGGATATCGCTAACGAGCTTATCGCCGATTTTTTTGAGCGCTGCGATCCGCTCTGATTTACGGTAGACCTGTGCGACCTTGTCGGCCAGTTGCCATACGTCGTAAAATTCATATGGCTCGTCGCCGTCGTAAATATTTTCGCGGCTATAGCGGTTGGCGAAAAAGGGCCCCACGTTTTTGCTGATCTCGTCTATGTCGGCCTGCGTCCAGCTGCGGCTGCGTGAAAGTTGCAACGGGTCGATATGGTGGATGTCCGCATCAAGTTTGTAAAGGAGCTCCTTATCGAACATGTTCCCGTTTCCACCGCTGAGGAAGGTGAGCTTGGCCGGGTCGATTGTTATCTTGGCTCCCTTGAGTTGCTTGTAGAAGCCGTCAAAGAAGTTATTCTGGTATCCGGCGGCGATAAGCTTGTCATCACTTCCGGCTGCAACAAGCATATCGTTGTAGTTTGCGTCCTGCGTGACTACCCGCTCCGGCGGGTGCTGGAAAGTTACTGTGCCGATGGGAGACATGGTTACCGAATAAGGTCCCGACCCTTCGGCCTGCTTGCCGTCAGAAGTGCGGAGGATGGTGTTGTTGCCTCTTGCGCTGAATACGGCAAAGGTAATGCCGGATGCAATGACAAGCAGGAGCGTAACCGTAACCAATACCAGCTTTATTTTTCGGCCGTGGGTAGCCATAGGCATTTACTTTCTTCCAACCAGTACAAAAGGTAAGCTGCTGAATTCGCCCAATTCGGCGACTTCTGCCCCAATCCGGCGCGGGCGGCAGCAACTTTATCAATGGGCATGCTCCGGATATTGCGCAGCCCCGCCGCTTCCATCACGACGCGCAACTCCCCGGAGGTGTGGTTTTTGAAGGGCAGTTGCTGCAAGGCGGTGCGGTAATCGTCGGATGGATGCCACCGCCTTTTTTTCTGCTTATGGTGCCCCCGGCGTTCCGGATTCTGCGGGTGGTCATGCCCGATAAGAACAAGCATTCCCCCTTCGCGCAGAAGCTGCATCCAGCGCCTAATGGCATACCCGGGATGAGGCAGGGTAAAGAGGAGAAAGCGGCTTGAGATTATATCAAAGCCTGAGTCCTGAAGAGGCGGGGATTCCGCATCGCCTTTTACAAGATCGATCGATAATCCGCGTTCGGCCGCCTCTTTGTCCGCCGCCTTTAACATGGCGGGGGAGAAATCAAGGCCGGTTGTGCGAAAGCCGAGTTCGGCCCATAAATGCGCGATAGTTCCCGGGCCGGTGCCAATATCAAGAGCCGCGCGCTCTGCGGCACCCATGGTCCCGCCTGCCGCCCTGCGCAGCACCGTTTTCCATGCCTTGCGCACGTCGTTGTCCATGAACTCACGGTAGAGCTGGGAATTAACCCAACCGTCAACGCGATCGGGGTGGCTCCATCCGTCCCTGAATATTTTTCTTGCCTTCGCTTCGCGCATTGGATAATTCCCCGGCTTGCACCGTATATATGCCTTGCTCTAGAACTCGAACCCGAGGGTAAGGTTTGCGACCCTCGGCGAGCCGGGCATGAAGGAGTAGCTGCTGCCGGTTTCATAGTATTCTTTGCCGAGTACGTTCTGGACATTGAGTTGCGCCTTCATGATGCGCTCGTTGCCGAGATCCCGCTGGTAGCCAGCCATCAGGCTTACTGTGGCGTAGCCGGGAAGGTCGAAGGTGTCGGCAGTGTCTCCGACACGCTCGCCAACGGCAAAGAGTCCGCCGCCAAGCCTTAGGCCGGAAAGGCGGCCTTCGCGCTGGGTGTGCACAACCCAGAGGCTGCCGCTGTGCAGGGGAATGCCCTGAAAGCGGGAGCCGATCGGGAGGGTGTCGGATTTCTTGACTTCAGTGTCGGTGTAGGCATAGGAGGCAATGACGCTCCAGTTCGGGAAGATATCACCCTGCGCGGTCAGTTCGAAACCGCGACTCATCAGTTCGCCGCTGTTGACATAAAAGTTGTTGTTGTCCGGGTCCCTCATGGCAACATTTTCTTTGTCGATGCGGTACGCGCTGGCGGTAAAGGTGAACTTGTCGTCCCAGAAGGGGGATTTGAAGCCGCCCTCATACTGCAGGCCGGTTTCCGGGTCAAGATTATTGCCGCTTGTGTCGACGCGGCCGGCGTTCTGGGGGTTGAAGGAGGTGCTGACCGAAAGGTAAGGGTAAAAGTGGGGGAAGAGCTTGTAGAGTGCGCCGAACTGCCAGCTGTCACCGATCGCATCGCCGTCAGTGGTGGTGTTGGTTGCGCTGTCGTTGAGGGCGTATCCCTTATCATGGCGATAACCGAACATGAGGTTCAGCTTGTCGTCAAACAGGGTGGCCGTGTCCTGCAGGTAGAAGGAGACCACGTCAAGTTCCGCATCGTCGTCACCGCCGTCGACGATTTTAAGTTTGTCCAGATCCAGATTTGATGACGGGTTGGTGATGCTTATTTTCGAGAGGGTGTTGTCCTGCATGCTGTGCCAGTTTTTGGAGATATGCCTTACCTCGGTTCCAAGCAGGAATTTATTGGAGACGATGTCGTTCTCGCACTTTGCGATGAAGTCGTTGCTGATGGCCCATTCCTTGACTCTGATATCGGAAGCGTCATAACGTCTGGCAACCATGTTGTTGGCGTCGGGATTGCCCCTGATTCTTACCGCTTCAAGGTCGACGTCAAGATCGTGGTGAATCACGTGGGTACGCATGCTAAGCCATGGCGTGAACTCGTGGCTGAGGGTTATGTCGAAGAATGAGTCATCTATCTCGATGCCGTCGGAGTTGGGGTCTCCGAGGAAGGTGTTGATAGATGCGACAGGGTTATGGTTTACGTCAAAATATACGCCGGGGTCAAGCATGCGCTCTTCGTGTTTATGGCTGACCCTGATATCGAGGGTGGTCTTGTCGCCTATCTTCCAGAGGAAGGCCGGAGCGATGGAGTATGACTCCTGATCAATGTAGTCGCGGAAGGAATCCTTGTTGACGTACGACAGGTTGAGCCTGAACGCCAGGGAGTCGCTGTTGGGAAGAGCCCCGCCGGTGTCCAGTGACATGCGGTAATTGTCATAGGAGCCAGCGGTGGTTGATACTTTGGTTTTGTATGGGCTGAGGTGGGCGCCTTTGGTGACCACGTTTATGATGCCGCCGGGTTCGGCCTCGCCGAAGGTGACCGCGTCCGGCCCCTTGATTACCTCCACGCGCTCTACTGTGCTCATATCTATGGTATTGCTGCCGAGGGTGTGGAGGCCGCTGCGGTAAAGGCGCTGGGAAAAGCCGCGGATGGAAGCGGTCTCGTATTCCTGCCCCTTGCTCTCGTTCTTCTCAGCCGATACGCCGGCAACGTTCCGCAGCACATCCTGAAGGCGGAAAGCATCCTGATCCTCAATCAATTCGGGGGTTATGATCTGAACCGACATCGGGGCTTCGGTAATTTTCATGGGGATCTTGAGGGCAGAGGTGGTTTCTTCCGGAAGGTAGGATGACTCCTCTTTGGCCTCGTCTTCTATCTTCTTGCCGCGAATTGTCAGCGTTTTTGAATTGTCATCGCTCATCTTGGTCAGTTCTGACTTTTCAGCAGCTTTCTCGTCTTTTTTCGGGGCTGTTTCCCCTGCAAATACCTGTCCAAACAGCAAAACCGACAAGCACATCCCCCATAACAGATTCTTCATCGAAAACCCCTTCTCCTCATAAAAGCAAATCAATGATTACTCATAAACACATTACTTAAAGACCCTCAATGGCAGGAACCATGGAGGGGATTGAAAAGGTAAGCGCAAGGGCGGGGATGCAGGTTCACAAGAAACTTGATTTTGTTCTGTAAATTCTTGTGAGGGCTGCGAATACGCATAATCCGGAGCCTCATCAGGCACCTTCCGGTACCATTGAGCGCCATTCTGAACTTGGCCGCACCGGTTTCTAATCCTTATCGCAATTTATTGGTGAACCTAAGATGACGTTTTTACGATTAACAATGATACTGTCAAAGCTGGAGATACTGGAATAATGGCTACAGAATCGGCGCCCAAGCAGAAAAAAACCTGCCATCTTGGCTGGCATATCACATCCCGGTGCAATCTTTCCTGCAAGCATTGCCTCCGCCGCACCCCCGGGCAGGCCACCAAGGATCTTGGTCGGGAGGAGTGCCTTGCCATACTCGAATCGTTCCTGCAATTCACGGAGAGCAACGATCGCAGCGCAAGCATACAGTTTTCCGGGGGCAATCCGCTCCTGCGCGATGATTTTCCGGAATTACTTGAGAAGGCGGCCAAAGCAAAGCGACGGGGGATTGTGAAGCGCATCCAGATTCTGGGAAACCCGGAAACGCTGGACGCCGCCACCATAAGCCATCTGAAAGAATGCGATATCGACGATATCACCATCAGCATGGACGGTCTGGAGGAAACGAATGACCGCATGCGGGGAAAGGGTAATTTCAAGGCGGCCCTTAACGGTATTCGCAACCTTATGAAGGCCGGGGTGCCGACCAGCATGAAGTTCACCCTTGTGCGGGATAATGCGGAAGAACTTAAAGAGGTCATCAAGCTTGCGTTGGGAGAGGGCATCAACCATATCGGGATCGGGCACCTGATTCTTGCCGGCGGGGCGATAGAGGAGCGGAACAGGCGTATGTCCCCCATGGAGTATCGCGACTATCTGATATCGATGATGAGTTTTCTCGATACGCTGCCAGAGGAACATGCCGGTTTCCGCCGCTCTTTCCTGAGCCGCAACAGCCTCTACCCGCTGCTTTTTCACGAGTTGGGGCGGCTTGAGGAATACCGCCAGATGGCATCCGGAAAACCGAACCGGAGAGAGGGCGGCCCCGGTGGGGTCATGTTCGTGGTCTGGTCTGATGGGGAGGTTGTACCGCGCCGGGAAATGCAGAGGCAGGGTTATGTGCCCGGAGCTTCCTTTCAGGAAATCTATGACTCATCCCCATTGATAAAATTGATGGAGGACAAGGAGTACATAAGAAAGTTATCCAGGGAAAGCATGGATAACCACGTCAAGTGCAGCGTCTGCCCGGTCAGGGAATTCTGCTCCCACGGTATGGCCGGCATCTCCGGCTACCGCCCATACTTCGCACCAAACCGGGATTGCTGGTGCTGTTAGTCGGCTGACACTTATGTATGTTTATTTATACCAATTGATATCTTCACCCACCTTTTTAATGCTTCTGAGTGTCTTTTATCGTATTTGTTTGCGCAAGATAGTTGCTTCAATGCGGCGTCAAATTTAGTGGCACGAAGCGAATGTTTTGCCGCAAAGGCACTCCGTAAGTCAGTCCTCTTTATCTGTTCCGGGTTCATTATCTACACTTGTTGATAGCTGAATATGCTTGTTTTCCTGGCGGATGTCGCGGAGGAGGAAATAATTAAGTAGGGTTCTGATTGCGATGATGGCGGCTAGCTGGCCGATGTCATCCCAGCTCGGAGTGATGGTGGTTTTCAGAATACTGGAGCCGATGAGGAAGCCGAGGCCGAGGGAGAAGGAGTGACCAAGTTCCATCCGGCTTTCCTGAATAGCTTTAGCTGAGCTGTCGCCAAAAAGTGCGTCTTTAAAGAAGATCAGCACGGCCTTGAATATTCCGATTGAAATGACGATTATTGCCAGAAGCTGGCAGATATTAAACACGTATGCGTTGAGTTGCAGGGTGAATTCTTGCACTTTTGATTCTCCTTGGATTCGCTAAAATGAGATTCAGTTGATCCTTGTGCTCATGCTGCCTGCTGTATAGTCAGTTATTCCTGATGTTTCTGTCATTTCTCTTTTTGCGGAAAAAGTCGGTAAGGATGGCGCCGCATTCGTCAGCCATAACGCCTTTTGTAAGCTCTACGTGGTGGTTCAGTTTTTCGCAGCCGAGGACGTCGATTACCGATCCGCAGGCTCCGGCTTTAGGGTCATCCGCGCCGTAGACGACTCGGTCCAACCGCGCAAGAACCAGAGCCCCCGCGCACATGGCGCATGGCTCGAGGGTTACGTACATGGTGCAGCCTTCAAGGCGCCAGGTCTCGAGGGCGGACGCTGCCTGGGTTATGGCGAGGATCTCGGCGTGGGCGGTGGGGTCCTGCAAGGTCTCGCGCTGGTTCCATGCTTTAGCCACCAACTCATCGCCAGCGAATATCACGGCTCCCACGGGTACTTCATCCTGGCTGTATGCCTCCTCGGCGGCTTTAAAGGCCATCGCCATCCTTAACTGGTCGAGATCCATCGGCTATCCTTGAAATTCATTTTCAAATAAGACTTTATTTTGATGCAATCGCCTGTAAAATGTCCTGCTTGTGTCTGAACGGATTACAGATAGTGAAGATAGCATTTTTTTATCGGTAAGAAAAGGGTTAAGTTGCCATCATGACAGAACTTATCGAATATTTCAGCAAAATGAGCCCCTTCGAAGCGGGTATGCTTGTATGTTTCGGCGCGAGCTGGCCTTTTGCGGTTTATAAGACCTGGAAAACCAAGAGTTGCCATGCGAAAAGTTTCGCCTTCATGTGGCTGATTTTTATCGGTTATATATCCGGTATTATACATCGTACATGGTGGGCGCCAAACGCCGCGATCTGGCTTTATATCCTTAATGGTGCCCTTGTTTTCACCGATATTGCGCTTTCGTATCGTTACAGGAACAATCCTCCCCCCAAGACAGCCTCCGAAGGCTGAAAAATGTTGACATGGAATCACTTATGCAATAGCATAGCGCATTCCTAACATGTCTTCCGGCCGTGGAGTGAGGGTCGGGCCCAGCAATGGAGAGGGTGTGAACCGGGTCAGGCCCTGACGGGAGCAGCCCTAAGCAGATCTCTTCATGTGCAGGATCACCTGACCCTCACTCGACGGCCGGTTGGCAAAATACGCATATTTTCAAAATCACATCTATCGGGGCAAGGCTGATGTATGAAGCAATGGCAAGGCGTTACCGGCCGAATACCTTTGACGAGGTCATAGGCCAGGAGCATGTCGCCCAGACATTGCGGAATGCCATCTCGTCCGAGCGCGTTGCCCATGCCTACCTTTTCTGCGGCCCCCACGGTTGCGGTAAAACCTCCATGGCCAGAATCTTTGCCAAGGCCATGGTATGCGAGCAGGGGCCGACCACTACGCCATGCAATACCTGCGATTTCTGTAAAGATATCATGCGCGGTGTCGATGTCGACGTGCAGGAGATCGACGGTGCGTCAAACAACAGCGTGGAGCAGGTGAGGTCTCTCCGCGAGCATGCCGGATATATTCCGACGCGCGCGCGGTTTAAAATCTATATAATCGACGAAGTTCACATGCTTTCGACCGCGGCTTTCAACGCTTTGCTGAAGACGCTTGAGGAGCCCCCGGCGCATGTGAAATTCATTCTTGCCACAACCGACCCGCACAAGGTTCCGGACACGGTTCTCAGCCGGTGTCAGCGGTTCGATTTCCGCCTGGTTCCGCCGCCGGTACTCGCCTCGTTTTTCAAGGGTCTGGTGGGAAAAGAACAGGCGCAGATTGCCGACGACGCGGTGGAGGCGGTTGCAGCTTTTTCCGGCGGTTCGGTCCGCGACGGGCTAGTTTTGCTGGACCAGCTTCTGAGCTACGCGCAGGGCGAGGTTACCCGCGAGGATGTGGAGCGCGTTCGTGGCGTGGCAAGCGCCGAATCTGTGGCCGGGCTCTACGATTCCATCTGCAAGCATGACATCAAAACCGCTCTATCCATTGTCGACGGCGTGGCAAGCTGCGGTACAAACGTAGGCGATTTTCTTGACCAGCTCATCGATTTCGGCCGCGACCTCATGCTGATTGTGGCAACTGGTAAGGATGACGGGATCTCCGCCTACGGCCCCGCCAGAGAGACAATCCTGACACTAGGCAGAAGCTTGAGCCTTGACCACGTATTGCTGATGCTTGACGTTTTCACGCAGGCACGTACACGCGTTCGCAGCAGAGCTCTTACAAATCCGCTTGTGCCGCTTGAAATGGCGGTTGCCCGACTTGCGGGGCTTGAGAACCTCGAGCCGGTGGGCGCGGGAATTCAGAAACTTGACGCCTTGGCGCGCGGTGCCC
>JAFGWW010000413.1 GCA_016936955.1 Planctomycetota bacterium
ATAGCGCTGTTCAAGCAGGGTTACGACGCGAAGCCCCTGGCGGTTGTGCTCGAATCCGCCGTGGTCTTTCATAAGGTCGTTCATTTCCTCCTCGCCACTGTGACCAAATGGGGTATGACCAAGGTCATGGGCAAGGGCGATGGCTTCGGTTAGGTCTTCATTCAGCCTGAGCGCGCGGGCGATTGTTCTTGAAATCTGGGAGACCTCAAGGGTATGTGTAAGACGCGTGCGATAATGATCGCCTTCGTGAATAACGAAAACCTGCGTCTTATACTCAAGGCGGCGGAACGCGGTAGAATGCACAATTCGGTCACGGTCGCGCTGGTATATGGGGCGAAAAGGATGCTCCGGTTCTTTGTGAACCCGTCCTCTGCTGTCGGAAACGCGCTGGGCGTATTTCGCCAGTCCCGCTTCTCCAGGAATAAAGCTTTCGTTCATGATGCAACTCCGTGTTGGCTATAAGCCATGTTCTATAAATGAGGGGCGAAGTTTATCGTAACACGCTTCAAGTGCTTCTGGCATTACCTTGATGTCGGACATGACCGGCATGAAATTAGTATCGCCATCCCATCGCGGTACGATATGAATATGAAGATGATCAAGCACCCCCGCCCCGGCTACCTTTCCCTGGTTGATGCCAATATTGCAGCCGTCAATATTTACGGTAGCCTCTAGAATTTTTTTACACATAACAGTCAACTGCCACATCTCAGTATGCTCTTCAAGGGAAGCATCCTCGATGCTTCCGGCATGGTTGGCGGGTGCAACCATCAGATGGGCATTATTATATGGAAAGCGATTCATGATCACAAAGGAATGCTTCCCCCGTCCAAGCACAAGATATTCCTTCTCACGTCCTACATTTTTCCAGGAATTGCAGAAAAAGCAGCCCGGTTCTTTCGGGCCTTGATCGAGAATGTATTCAAGTCTCCACGGCGCCCATATTCTCTGCATGCGTATTACTCCTGTGCCTTCAATTTTTGCGGCGCTGGTGCCAAAGTCAAGTAAGATAATCACTATCTCTTTCTCAGAAGAAGATCCATGTGTATATTTTCGTGCTCGATAAAAGGCTTGATGCCATCAAGGAATCGCGGCGCGTCACCATGATATCCGGCGGTTGGCTTTAGCCCCTCAACCTTTGAGCAGAAATAGCTGTTAAAGTCATCCATGAATCGTTCACGCAGATATTTAGACAGGATACTGGCAAGAGCCACGCAAAAAGCATTCAGATCCGCTTTGGGCTTGAAGCATATATCCAGCCTGCCAGTGCCACGGCGAACGGTATATGAAGAACAATCAGCCCCCTCGGCGTTGATGTCTATCCAGGCACCGGGGAATATATCCATAAGGAACGGCATATAGGCGTTGCGCCCGCCCTGTTTATCTACGGTAATTGAAATATTCTCTTCAGAGTGCGTTGAGGCTATGGAACAGATATGTGCGGCGACTTCAGCCATAACTGCTTCCGATTTATTCAGTCCACGATCAAAGCGTTTGTTTAGCTCTCCCGCAAAGATCACCGAGCCGGTAAAAAGTGAAAGCTCAACATTATTCTCCGCCATATCCTTCCGCATGGAGTCCGTATCAGACTCTAGTTCGTCTTGAGAAACATAATGAGGCAACTTCCAGTCGCAGCATCGATACCACTCATATGAATCAATAGATGACAAAGCTTCATTCGATCTGATTGCGGAGAGCATAGTGTTTCTATCGAACGGGAATGCGCATCCTTCGATTGACGAGCCGAGGAAAGAAAGAGCAGCGCGTTCGAGTCCGGAGCAACTTCTGCTGCCGTGTACGACCTTGCTGTCCGTAACGAGAATTCGTTTGTCGCCCCGTTTCTTGTCGCGGGTAACTGATTTATCAAGCAACGCCCAAGGCGAAGATTCGTCGGATTTATCCGGCACCCTGAGTGCGCAGCACGACACAGTCAGCGGGCCAAAAGCCGGGCCGAGTCCTGCTTCGTCTATCCCGGCAATAATCATACAACTCTCCAGCAAAGGGCAAGCAGTCCGCCAAGCCACATTTGACCGTCAAGAACCAGCTGACAGGCAACCTCGCCTTTGAAGCGGGAGCGGATAAGCTGCGAAAGCGTAATCATTCCACAAAGCGGAAGCGCAGCCAGAATATACCCGAAATCTCCAACTAAATCCAGAGCCGCCGATCCAACGAGAATTATGAGTGCGGCAAGATACAGGCAGTACAACAAGACAATGGCCCGTTTTCTCCCCATGATGATCGGCAGGGTTTCGTAGCCGATAAGGTGGTCGCTTTCAATGTCACGCAGGTCGAGTGTAGCGCGTTTGGCAAAAGATATCAGGAAAACGCATATAGCAGAGATTAAAATCGGAACAAAGTCGACGTTGCTGTCAGAGCAAGAGATCAGACCGGGAATAACAATCCCCCATGCCGCAGCCACGAAAATATCCTTGGATGCTGGTATATCCTTGATCCGGTTATATTTAGCGGTACCTAAAAAAATTGGCGCACTATACAGGAACGAAATTATCGAAGCCCCCAGAATGAGCAAAAAGGCAGACTGATTTATCGTTAATGAAAGGTAAAGAGCCGCGATTATGGAAAGCACACCGGGCGTGAGAAGCAAAAGCCTATGGGATTGATAAAAGCTGTCAATAACAGCAAGCTCACGCGTGTATTTACCTGATGGCTCCTTGCGGTTAAGTGTATAGGCAAAAAACATGAAGAGAGACGGAATGGCAATAACACTAATTTGCGTCTCCGCCACCTGCGTGAGTATCTGGACCGCGAAAGCTATCGCACTTGCACCGAGCGCTGTGGTTATGCGCGAGCGTGCGCAAAAAGAAAGCAACTTTTTCAATATGTCAACAGGAGTGTTTGGCGAAAAGCTTTGTATGGACGCGATGACGTGCTGCGTAACCCAACCCGGAGTACTGGCACCGGCAGTAACGCCAACCCGCTTTACGCCCACGAAATTCTCTTTCCGCAGTTCATCTGCCGTCTCCACGTGGAATGCCGGTTTACCCGCATTTCTACTGATCTGGGCAAGGCGTTGTGTGTTTGCGCTGTTCTTGCCGCCCACGATGACCATCACATCCACCTCTTCGGCAATGCGCCGTGTCTCGGTCTGACGCTGCTCGGTGGCGTTGCAGATTGAATCGAATAACTTCACATCGTGATTCTCCCGCTTGAGTATCAGGCCGATGCGGTCATAACTATCCTGATTGAAGGTGGTCTGGCCTACAACACTAAAGGGCGATTCCGAACGGAAGGCTTCTGCTTCGGGGATAGAAGAGATAATAGTAACCGCAGTCTTTGAAAATCCGGCAAGGCTCTTCACCTCGGGATGCTCGCGATCTCCGACAATTACAATAACGCGCCCGGCGGTAGATTCCTGGGCAATTCGCTTCTGGCTGAGAATTACATGCGGACATGTAGCGTCGATTACGGTAAGTCCCCTGCCCTCCAGCATCGCTTTTTCTTCAGGCGGGATTCCGTGGGCTCTTATGATTACCGTCCCGCTTTCTGGAATCGAGTCTGCGTCAACCACACCCACGCCTCTGGTATTCAGAAGTTCAATCGCCTGGGCGTTATGGATTATGGGGCCGTAGGTATAGACAGGTTTCGGTGCATTGCGCGATGCGTCGACGGCTATTTCCATAGCACGCCTTACGCCCATGCAAAACCCTGCAGTCTCGGCCAGTATTATCTTCATGCGGTTCCGTTGCTGTGGTTACAATGTTTAAACGGGCGACACCATGACAGGCCGCCCGTTTATGGTTAAAATTATGGCTAACGGTGCTCAGCCTTCGTTTTTCTTTAGCCGCCCCAGAATTTCGGCTATCTTTTCCTCGGCGATTTCGGCAGGAAGCTGCGTGGTGCCAGCGCCGCGATGTCCGCCGCCGCCGTATTCCTTTAGCATGTCTCCCACGTTTATATTACATGTGCGATTGAAAATGCTGTGACCGACTGCTGCAACAACCGCGCCCTTGTGTCCGTCGAAGAGGCGAAGCTCTACGTTGGCCTCGGGGAACATGGTATAAACGAGGAAGCGGTTGCCAACTGGCTTTTCAGTCATACCCCGGAAGTCGGTAATAATGACGTTGCCGTCCTGACTGGTGTGCTTCTCAAGAATTGCCTTGAACTCTTCCTGCTCAAGCAGAACCCTGTCGGTCCTTTTCTTTACCTCCGGATGCAGGAGAACCTTTTCGATGGGCAGTTCCTTGATGTACTCGACCAGCCACCTGAAATATTTCCGGAACTCAGGCCCAAGGCCAGAGCGCGGGTCGAGGGTCAGGCCAAGGAGTATCCATCCCGTCGGGTTTGTAATATCATCAATATCAAGCTGGGCCGAATCGAGACGGTCGGCAGCCAGAAGCATATCGTGGTGCTTATCGAATTTGTCTGCATGCTCGCCAACATAATGGTTATATATAACCCGTGCGCAGCTGGGAGCAACCTCGAAACGTCCCTTGAATGAGCCGGCATCGGGGAGGGATGCCTCTTCGGAAATATGGTGGTCAAACCACATCCCGCAGCCTTTTATGTATGGGATGTTGATTACAATATCTTCATCGTCGGCTTCGACCTTGCCGTCCTGCGCATCTTTGGGGTGGACAAACCTTAATTCTCTGACCTGCTCCACTTCTGTCACAAGGACGCTGCTGGCAAGACCGTCGAAATCACCTCGAGTGACTATGCGCATGTTTTCCCCCTAAGCAAAGGACTATCAATTAGTTTGATAAAATTTTAACCATCAAAACGAAATTGAAAAGACAAAATTTTGCAAATAACAATATTAACCGCTTGCCCGTCAGGATACATCATAGCTTTCAAGTTTGCGGTAAAGCGTCTTAAGCCCTATGCCAAGGCTTTTTGCCGCTTGGGTTTTGTTACCATCATGGCGGTTCAATTCAGCCAGGATATAATGTTTTTCGATTTCCTCCAGCGGAAGCCCTGCAGGATAGCCGCTCCCCACTACCGGCTCCGAGCCGGAATATCCACCCGTCACTTCATCAGGAAGCTCAGCACAGGTGATAATATCACCGGGGCACTTTACCACCGCGCTTTCTATGGCATTTTCAAGCTCTCGTATATTACCAGGCCAACCGTAAGACAACAGCGAATTAAGAGCCTCGGCGGAGAGTTGCTTCTCCATGGAATAACGGGCGCAGAATTTCCGCAGAAAATGTTCGGCCAGCAGCGGAACATCCTCCATGCGCTCCCGAAGTGGAGGCACCTGAATTTTGACCACATTTATACGGAAATATAGATCCTCCCGGAAATTCCCCAAGCCGACCTCTTTTTTCAGATCAAGATTAGTAGCAACAATAAGGCGTATATCAATCGGCATGGTTTCGGTGCCGCCCACGCGCTCGAATTCACGCTCCTGTAGAACACGCAGCAGCTTTACCTGACTCTCAAGGGGCATCTCACCTATTTCATCAAGAAAGATTGTGCCATTATCGGCAAGTTCAAAACGCCCTTTTCTCTGTCGGATCGCTCCTGAAAATGCACCCTTCTCATGCCCGAAAAGCTCGCTCTCCACCAGCTCCTTGGCAAGAACAGCCACGTTAACCTTGACATAAGACCGATCCTTGCGGGCGGAAAGAGCCTGAACTGCATTAGCCACAAGTTCCTTGCCGGTTCCGCTCTCGCCCTGAATCATGATTGTCGCGTCGGTATGGGCAACCTGTTTGATAAGGTCCTTAACGCGCACAATGGCGTTTGACTGCCCCACGATGGCGTCAAGACTGCCTGCCTGCTCAATCTTCCGTTCGAGCTGCACAAGGTGGAGCGCATTCTTTACAATCACTCTAAGTTTATTGAGATCAACCGGCTTGGTGAGATATTCGTAAGCTCCCAGCCGTGTGGCTTCGATGGCATTTTCAATGCTTCCATGCCCGGTTATCATCACCACGGGGGTATTGGGATAGAGATTTTTGGACTTTTCCAGAACGCTCATGCCGGAACCGTCCGGCAACATAAGGTCAGTAAGGACCAAGTCGTATGAATTTGTCTCTAAAAGGCTGATCGCGCGCGCAGTCTTCTCCGCTGTCATCACCTCATGCCCGGCATCCTCAAGGACTTCGGCGATGGTCTCGCGCGTAGCCTCATGGTCGTCGACCAGCAATATATTGCAGCAGCGTGGCATAAAATGTATTCTCCATATGTATTACCAATTTAGCCAAAAAGCGCCGAGAGCTTAGGATATATAATTTCATGCCGGAAGGCAAGAGGAGATCGGCCTTATTAATTCATGATTTCCATTGACTTTACCCCGACCGGATGTATATTATTGTTTCATAAGTTCGCTGCAAGGCGGGCTTTATTTAATCAAGGGGCTGTAGCTCAGTTGGGAGAGCGTTGCGTTCGCAATGCAAAGGTCAGGGGTTCGAATCCCCTCAGCTCCACCAAAAATTAAAGCGGAAAACTTCTCTGCTTGGAAATTCGCCTCCGACTGCGGTTGGAGGCTTTTTCTTTGATTTCGCTATATCCTTATACAATAAGAGGTTTTACGAAGAACAAACCATCCATCCCCGAAAGTACTTTACCGGGCACGTCAGGTCGAGCTTAGCGGAGAGAACCCCAAAATCGCCCTTTTGCTCTCCGTTTCTCCAAAACTTCAGGACATCTTGCCAACTCGTCCTAACGTCAGATGGGTTATGGTGCGTAAGGAGTTACAAGAAATCGGGCAACGCTGACCGTAGATTTCGTTGGAAGGTAAGGACGAGTTGCGGAGAATCGTGAACTGTCGAAGGATTTAACACTAATCAATTTATGTTACGTATTTTGCACTGAATAAATCAAGTAATTGTCTTTGATCTTGTTGAGCACAAATTTATACACAGGTTCGAGTGTGTTTTATTAATCTTCGCACAAGAAAAAGTTTTACAAGTACTCACAGCGTAGATATATTTTAAGGGTTGACAAGCAAAACTGTCTATTAAGCTGTCATACTTTTTATGTTGGGCATGCGAAGAAAACAAGCGGACAAGTATCGTTGCTACGGACTTACGCAATTTGCTTAAACGTAAATATGCCAGATTTATATCAAACCAATGGGGACAAAATGAAAATGGTCGATTTATCTAAATGGTTTTCAGAACGCCCCCAATGGCTCCAAATTGCAGCGACTCGGTTGCTTCAGCAATCTGAGCTTACTGACAAAGACATCTCTGAACTCACAGCCCTATGTCAGCAGGAAGCCGAAGGGAAATTTTTTAAAACGACCTGCTCCTTTCCTTCTTCCCAGGGGACTGCAGGTACTTTGCGTTTGTGCTCGATCAGTGATGTCGAAGGAGTCAACGCCCTTGCTCCGAAAAAACCACTTGAATTTGGTAAGGGCAATATCACGATTGTTTATGGCAACAATGGGTCAGGAAAATCTGGTTACGTCAGACTCCTCAAGCACGTATGCGGTGCCCGCGATACGGGTACCTTGCACCGCAATGTCTATAAGCCTGGTTATGTCGTACAGAAAGCCTGTATTTCGTTTGAGCAGGACGGCATTCCGAAGAGTCATACGTGGTTAGGACAAGGTATCTGCGATGACCTCAATAGCGTTGATATTTTCGACACATCCTTTGGTAAGGTCTTTGTCAGTAGCGAAGACGAGGTGAGCTATGAGCCGCCGGTATTATCGGTTTTCAGTACGCTCATACTCGCTTGCGAAAAGGTTGCATCAGCCCTGGACGCCGACACCAACCGGTACCAGTCCAAAAAGCCGAATATTCCAGCAGACAAGAAAGTCACTCCAGAAGGCATCTGGTACGAAGCCATCAGTGCCAAGACCAGCACCCAGGACATCGACAAGCATTGCGTATTTAGCAGCACTGACGAGACTGAGTTGCAAACGCTGCAACAGAGACTTGCCGAACAGGCACCGGCGGAAAAAGCGAAGCAGCTGAGAAAGCAGAAACATCATATCGACAATCTGGTCCAGGATACCCAAAAGTATCTGGAGCAATTATCAGACGAAAATTGCCGACGGATCATTACTGCCAAGAAAAATTTGATCCGCAAAAAGAAAGCGGCAGATATGGTGGCAGAAAAGGTGTTTTCTGGCAGCGAATTGGAAGGTATCGGCTCTGATGTTTGGAAAGAGCTTTGGGAGGCGTCCCGGAAGTACTCCGTTTCGGCTGCCTACAAAGAAGTCAAATACCCGAATGTTTCTGATGGCTCCCGTTGTGTCCTGTGCCATCAGATATTGACCCAAGAGGCCAAGGAGCGATTAATCTCTTTCGAGAATTTCGTGAAGGGCGAAACGCAGAAAGCCGCAACTGATGCAGTTAATGAATTCGAGATCGCTAGTAAAACTATCGAGGCTCTGCCGACATCGGAGACGCTGAATACACGTATTGATGCGGCTGGCATTCCACAGGATGGAGTTTCCAGCCAAGTGACAGATTTCTTTGCTCAATTGCAGGCTAGGATAGACCAACTGCATGGGATCGATTCCGAGGAAGACATTCCCGATCCTCTGCTCTCACCGAAATGGATTGAAGAAGCCAACGTTCATTCGAAGAGCTTTGGTGAACTCGCGGCAAGATATGACGAAGACGCCAAAAACGACAATCGAGAGGAGGTCAAGAAAAAGCTAAACAGCCTGTTGGCCAAAAAGTGGCTATCAGAGCATCGCTCTGCCATTGATGAAGAAGTCACCCGATTGAAGCGATTGAACCAGATTCAGGAAGCCAAGAAGTCGACCAACACCAAAGCCTTGTCTCAGAAGAAAGGGGAATTGGCAGAAGCTTTGATTACGGATGCGTTCGTACAAAGATTCAACGCAGAGCTAAAAGCATTGAGAGCGTCTCAGGTGAAGGTTGAGCTCGTGAAATCAAAAGTATCAAAGGGCCGTGTTCTTCATAAGCTTCAGCTTCGAGGTGCCTCTCAAAATGACCTAGCCGATGTCCTGAGCGAGGGAGAAAATCGGATCGTTTCCATTGCGGCATTTTTGGCTGACGTCACAGGCAAAAGCAACCATGCCCCGTTTGTCTTCGACGATCCAATATCCTCGCTTGACCAAAGCTATGAGGAAGCCGTTGTTCAAAGGCTGATCGAGTTGTCTCAGGACAAGCAAGTCATTGTCTTTACGCACCGCCTGTCCCTATTGGGGACGGTTAGGCTTTTTGCCGAAAAGAAATCCATAAAGATTGATGTGGTTAGCGTTCGCTCTGCTGACTGGGGTGCCGGAGAGCCTGCTCCGATTCCACTTTCACAAAGTGACATCAAAGCCGCTCTGAACACTCTCATAAATCAGCGATACCTTGACGCAAAGAAGGCTAACGAGAATGGCGAATTTGAACATGCCGAAATATTGCAGAAATCCATATGCAGCGACTTCAGGACATTGGTAGAGCGCTCTATTGAAAATGATCTGCTGTGCGGGGTGGTTCAAAGATTCCAGCGTCCGGTCTGTACGTTGAAGCTCAAAGATCTGACAAAGTTGAAGGATACGGATTGCAATCTCCTCGATTCTCTCATGACCAAATACTCCGGGTTTGAACACTCGCAACCAACAGAATCACCAGTGGAACTACCGAAACCAGACGAGCTTCTGACCGACATGACTGCACTAAAAAACTGGCGTGAAGAATATTTAAAACGTTCAGCCCCAGCGCTTCTCAATAAATAAACATTGCAAGATCGGAAGAATAATTTGTGTGTTACGTGGAATATATTGGGTTCTTACTGTTATCATGGATTGACGGTTAATTGTTGTGATCAAATCCGTACAATTCCCGCTGTTCTTCCCACGCCGCCGGGATCGCTTTATACAACTGGCCAAGTGACAGTCCTTCCGGCTCCTCGCCAGCCAGAATTGCTTCTACTATATCCGGGGCCAGAAACATCAGCCGCAAATGTTTGGCGATAAAGGATTGATCTATGCCGATGTTGTCGGCGATGTCGCCGATAGACTCCGTCTCGCCGGTGTCCAGCATCCTCCGCCAGGAAAACGCACGGGCCAGCGCGATCTGCAGAGCCGTGGGCGGTTTGTATTCCCGCTCCTCAAATCCGGGCGGCAGGATGATCTCCCGGCGTCCGCCCCGGCGCTTGAACTTCATCGGCACATGGATGGCGATAATCTTGCCCTCATCCTCCAGTCTGGCATTCTGAAACATGGGCTATCCTTTCTTTTCTGCTGTGTCTGCTGAGGTCAATTCAGCGGCCAGCGAGCGGATTCCGCAGCTTTGCAGGCGTATGTCGATCCCGTCCGGGTTTAGCGTCACCCGGTCCAGAAGCAGCCGGAAGATGCGTGCCCGTTCCACCGGGTACAGGTAGTCCCAAACCCGGTCCACATTCTGCAAG
>JAFGWW010000414.1 GCA_016936955.1 Planctomycetota bacterium
CACCCTTGGCAAGGCCGACGCCGCAAGCGGCATTGACATGATATGGAGAACGGGCCGCTTCATAAGGCGCGTAAAACTAAGTTTCGGAAAATGATTTTTCCACACAGGGAAGGATTTACAGGGGGGGAGGAAAAATGGGATTACTGGACAAACTTAAAGGCATCAAGAACGCACTCACCGGCGGCGGGGCAAGCGTGAGGATCGAGGTAGGCGAAGCCCTTCTCGGCCAGCCGGTGCCGGTTACGGTTTACGCCGACGTGAGCGACCAGGAACTGAAAATAAACAAGGTATATCTTATCATCCGGGCAGAAGAAGAGATCAGGGCAAACGACGTCGAGGTTCGCGTTAACAGGAATATCGCGGAAGACGACGGCAACGGCATGGACGCCACCCAAAGGATCGACGTAAGCCACGAGGTCGAGACCTACAGGAACGAAGTCGCAATCTCCGGCGCCGATACTCTCGCGCCCAACCAGAACTGCGAATGGTATGGTGAGTTCACGATTCCGGTTCACGAACGGCCTACCTACGCAGGCGTAAATTGCAAACACAGCTGGAGCATTTTCGCCGGCCTCGACGCTTTCGGCAACGACCCCGATTCAGGCTGGGTCGAGTTTGTGGTAAAGGCGTAATTAATGGCCGCAGGCTATCGCCTCCTCACCCCCGAAGCGGTTTCGGCAATGGGCAAGCTCCCGCTGCTGGCGCGCAACGTGGTGGAGGGATTTATCACTGGCCTGCACACCTCCCCTTTCCACGGCTTTTCCGTGGAATTTGCGGAGCACAGAAAATACACCCCCGGCGATCCGCTGCGCGACCTCGACTGGACGGCCTATGCGCGGACCGACCGCTTTTACATCAAGCGTTACCGGGAAGAGACCAACCTGCGCAGCCGTATGGTGGTGGACGCAAGCGCGAGCATGTCTTTCGGTTCGGGCGGAACCACCAAGCTTGAATACGCCTGCTGCCTCGCCGCGTGCATCGCCTATCTCGCAATCAAGCAGCGCGACGCGGTCGGCCTCACCGTATGCAGCGGCGACAGGACGGAGGACATCCAGCCCGCATCCAGCCCCGCGCACATGGGGCGCATCATGGATCTTCTCGAATCGGTCCGGGCTTCGGGCACCCCGGAGCTTGCCAAGGCTTTCCACGACACCGCCCAGCATCTCAGGCGGCGCGGCCTCGCGGTGGTCTTCTCCGATCTTCTGGACAGCGAGCAGGAACTCATTGGCGCTCTCAAGCACCTGCGCCACCGCAAACACGAGGTCATCCTATTCCACATTCTCGACCAGGCCGAAGAGAGGCTACCCTACAAGAACATAAGCGAATTTATCGACATGGAGAGCGGGGAGCGCCTGATGGTAGACCCCCGCGCCCTGCGCGCGAAGTATCTCGAAGAGATCTCCGGTTTCCGCAACAAGTTCCGCCGCATCTGCAGCGACTGCGGCATTGATTACGTCCCAGTCTGCACCGACGAACCGTACGAGCACCAGTTTATCAGATACCTGATCCGGCGGGCGAGAAGCTGAGTTAACACGCAACCGACATCATGAAAAAGGCCGCCCGGTAAAGGCGGCCTTTTTATGGTTCATGGAATCAGAAAAGCCGCTATTTCGGTTCGTCCTCGATATCAAGATCAACATCGTCAACCTGCACATCTTCGATGTCATCGAAATCCTCTTCGACGCTGACCTCAACATCCACGTCGACATCATCCTCGATCACATCGCCGTAATCGTAATCGTTCTCGCTCACGGGCGGCGCAACGTAATCGGCATCATCGGCGTCGTCACCGTCGTATTCCGATTCGTCCGGCGGGGGGGGGGCGTAACGGGGCTTGCGGAACATGCCGCTGTCGGCCTCATTGAAAGGCTCGAGGTCGTCCTCCGGCACGCCATCATTCAGGAGAACGGTTTCGCCGTGCTCGCCGTCCTGTTCTTCTTCAGGCTCATCTTCGTACGAATCATCATAAGCCTCTTCCTCAGGAACGCACTCGGCGTCGAGATCGTAAATCTCGACCTCTTCATCCTCGCCCGCAAAAGCGGCGGTGGGGACGAACCCGGCTGGCATATGCGGATAGCTCGTGCCATCGACAGAGCCGAGAATCTCGACCGCGCCATGACACATGCAGCACTTCAAACGCGAACGCGAGGCGTAAGAGAAAGGCAGGCGGTAATGGGCGTAGCATTCGATACAGTAAGCCCTGATGCTGCGGTCGGGCAGTTGCTCTGCTTCGGCGGCGCCTACGGCGCTCTCGTCCAGCATCCAGCTATCGACCTCGACATCTTCATCCTCACCCGCATACTCGGCGACGACATAGCCGTCATCCTCAACGTATGCCTGCGTTTCCTGATAGGGAACATCCTCGACGGGAGCGAATTCGTCGGTGCCCGGTTCGGATTCTATAACGGCCTGATCGGTATCGCCTTCGGCGTACCCTTCCGGCTCGGGGAGGATAACCTCATCCGCAGCGGCTTCTGAATATTCCGGGCTTTGCTCATATTCCTCATCGGTAGTAAGCTCTTCCGCCCCTAAGGCGTAAACCAACTCGCCTTCGGCAACAGGCTCGGCATACTCTTCCTGAGGCGCGGCTTCTTCATATTCCGCTTCTTCGTATTCGGGCTCCGCTTCATAAGCCGGCTCTTCCGCTACGACAGGCTCCGCCTCAATCTCCTCGTCAAGAACCAGAGGCTCTTCTTCTACGGCGGGGGCATATTCATCAAGCGCGGGGGCTTCCGGCGCGTAAGCTTCTTCTTCGGGTTCGGCGAAGACAAGCTCCTCCCCGGCCGTCTCTTCGTAGGCGACAGGAGCGGGTTCTTCCACATCAACAGCTTCGATCTCGCCATCACCCGCATCAAGCTGCAGATCGATATCAAGTTCGAGAGCATCTTCGACGTCGACAACATCCTCTTCCGCATCTGAGGCAACGGGTTCCGGCTCCGCAATTTCGAGGGCGGGTTCTTCTTCCGAAAGCTCAAGTTCAGGCTCGGCCGCAACCGGCTCAAGAACGGGCTCGTCCTCAAAGAGTTCCAGTTCGGGTTCGCTCTCTGTCGCGGCAAGGGTTGGTTCATCCTCGAAAATCTCAAGCTCCGGCTCGGCCTGTTCAGCAGCTTCCGACATCTCAAGATCAGCAACGACGGGTTCTTCCTCGAAAGCTTCCGGCTCACTTTCCTCAAGCTGGAGATCGACGTCGAGTTCGCCCGCTTCGGCGATATCGACCACCTCATCCTCGACGGTCTGCTCCTCAACTTCAAGAACAGGCTCCTCCTTTTCCGGCGCAACCGGTTCCGGCATGCTGATGGGCGCGGTGGCTTTGGGAAGAGGAGGAAGAGCGGCGGTAACGGGGCGGACAGGAGTTTCTGGCGCGGCGGGGGCTGCGGGAATAGCGGAAGTTGGCGCTGCCGCCTTCTCCTCTGCAGTCTCGGCCTTTTTCTCTTCTACCTTCGGCTCTTCTTTCTTTACCGGCTCCTTGCCCCCAAGATCACCGGCGGAGGGAAGGACCTGCGTCGCGGGAAGGGGCGGAGGCGGAGGAAGAATGCCGGTCGCGCTGATGTTGCGAAGCTTGGGCGGCATCTCCGGCATCTTTATCTGGGCTGTTATATTTTTGGTGCCTTTTGAAGGAAGGGGGGGAAGCGCCGTAGTCTTCGGTTTGGACGCAGTGCCCTGCCCCTCAATCTGGTCCGTGCGAGCCATCGACCGAAGACGTTTCATCTTCTGCATGCGCGCGGAATTCCTCGCCCGGTTAAGTGCACTCTCGACGGCAGAAGAGCGGCTGCTGTCCTGCTTCGGTGCCGGTGAGGCTTCCGTAGTAACGATGGCTTTGCATTTTTTACACCAGAACTTGATCCCGAGCTTGTCGTCAGGAACATTGTACTTGGCATTGCACGACTTGCAGTGAATTATCACGTATGCTTCTCCGGAAGAGGTTCACAAATCGGACCTGCACCCCAAAGGAAATGAAATGTTTACAACAGGTTAAGATTATTATCCGGAAAAGGGTTTACCGTCAAGTTAAAACCTTTGCCAATAAGGATTAAAATGGGGAAATCAGCTTAAAATACCTCCCCGCCGCCGACATTGGGCGTAGTCGCTGCCTCGCCGAAGAGCTCCGCATATTCGTCAACCAGTATGTTGCCCAATTCGGCATCGAGAAGCTTTTCCTTGATCCCATCGCTGAATTTATCGCTCTTCACGATGGAGCGCAGCAGCCACGCCTGGTAATCACGGGTCGAATCGTGAATGCCCCCGTCGTAAAAATAAGCAAGTTGATTATCCACCGTGCCATTTACGGAAGCGATCAGACAATCAGCCGCCGGCTCAACCTCCCCAAGCTGAAGGTGGGCCTGGGCCATGTAAAGATAAGCCGAGTCCCATGCTTTCTCGCCGCGCTTCTCCTTGCCTGCAACGTGGCGCAGGCCGTATTCGATTGCAAGGCGACTGGTTGCGGGGGAGCTTGAAAGATGGGCCAGGGCGTGCCAGCAACTCCAGATTGCATTGCTGTTCGGTTTGTCGTAATGCTCGCTCTTGTAATAATGCTTCGATACCAGATCAAAGTAGCGGACAACCTTGGCGCGATAGAATCCGGCTTCTTGAGTGAAACCTTTTGAATCGAGAATATCGGCAAGGAGGAGGGTCGAGGCGAGGCGCCCCTTTTCTTCATAGATACGTTTTACTTCGGCAAAAGCCGCATCGCGATCCTGCCAGTTGATAGCAGCCATGGCGTCTTTGATAGGCTGGTAGCTGCTGTTCTCACCGGTGGTATAGTAAGTATAACCGGGGCGGCGCATCCACCACGCGCCAGTATTACAGGCGAAACGCCAGTAAAGCATCTCATTGGTGTAATCGAGGAGAACGCCGGTCTGCCATTGCTTTTCGGTCAGCTTGACCAGCCGGTCATAATCCCCGTTGCTTCTCGCCGCGAGTTTCATGATTGATGCCCCGAGGCGGATGTATTTTGCACGGTCATCGCGGAAGCTGCCGGATTCTATGGCAAAGTCGATATCCGTTGCGGTACTTTCCACCGAGTCAACGCGGGAGAATGCTTCGTAAAAGCCGAGAGGGTTGCGCTCCTTGAGGGTGAGAAGTTCCTTCTCGTCAATATCATCCATGTCGATTGTGGTGGTACGGTCGGCAATCCATTCCGGCAGAATCGACGCATCGCCACCGTAAAGATCATGTTTATCAAACTCGACCCGGCATTTCTCCCATAATTGCACTCGGTTGAGAAAGTTGGTTCCCAAGCGTATGATCTGGCGCGCGCGGTAGGCGAGATAAGGGGATTTCTCGCGGATCATCTTCTCAAGTTCAAGCAGGCGCGTCTGGTTATTGTCATGGATCATGGGGCCGATCAGGGCAAAGGCGATAAGCGAAGCGTTCTCCGGCTCACTTTTCAGCCTAGACTCAAGATCCTGAACCACAGGCTCCCTGCTCTCTTTCGTCCAGATCTGGCTGCTGCGGTACGGCCAGCCGCCATGGTTGTCCGGATGCAGGATCGCTTTCTTCACCTGACCGAGATATATGTTAGCCGCGCTGCCGCCGTCGTTGATGGAGTTGGCGTATGAGTGGCGCTTATCTTCGTCATCGTCGGAGCCGTCCCGCATGCTTTTGAGAAAGCCAAGGAACTTTTCGTCCGTCGCCTTGACCACACCGAACTCTGGCGTCACCCTGTGCGGATAAGGATAATACTGCATGAAAAAGGCGATCAAGACCCCGTGGCTTTTCGGCATTGGCTCCGCTTTGGGATTGCCCCGGTAGAGGTCGGCGAGGGAGAGATATAGCTTGGTAAGACGGTTGAATATCGGCACGGGCAGATTCTGCTCAGGAATATTTATTTTGTCCCACTCAAGGTTAACGCAGTGCGCGTAGTTATCGACAAACTGCTTGAGCCACGCCGTATTGTTCCGGTTGGCCGGATCGGCCTTGAGCCACAGGTCGAGCTTCTCGACCGCCTGCCCCGGGAATTTCTTGAGATGCCCGGCAACGCTCTCGTCGTAAGCGATGCCAAGCTCCTTGAGCTTATCGAATAGCGTATTCATCGTGCGGGTGCGCACCTTGAGCTTTCCGTCCCGCACCGGGTCAAGCCCCAACAGCTTAACCTCGTAGATGTCTTTACCGCGGCGCACGACCAGAGTCATGTCCTCGGCTTCGTTCCTGAAGATGAAACGGATCATGTCGAAAGCCGCGGCATCGAAGACACGGTACCCATCGAGGGCAAGAACGATATCACCAACCAGCAGCCCCGCCTTTGCCGCCGCACCGGCAGGTTCGCGCTCCACCTCGGACACAAGGGGGCCCCAGCTCGCGTCGTTTGCCTTGAGCTCCGCAAGGGTGGTAGTTTCAAAATAATCGGCTTCGTCCCCGCCTTTGGCGGAAAGGGAGAGGGTGAGAACAAACAGGATCAGACCTGATACGCGAAAAAAAGTGCAAGCCATGCGCTGCTTTCCTTTGCATGATAAACATTGAGGTTATTCTATAATTGTCTGCCGAAATGACAACTATCCGGCTGCGCGGTAATTGCCATGCTCGTATTCTAGTTAATGCATTTATTTTTTAAAGATAAATATTACGGTAAGTGAAATCAGGCGGGGCTACAGGAAAAACGAAACTTAACGATAGTAAAGCAGCATGGCATCGGCAAGGCGACCGGCAAAACCACCCTTGGCCGAGTATTCGGAAATCTGGGAGATAACATTGCCCTTGCCGTCATCCTCGTCGACATCTTCGAAAGACGTGTTGAGCGATTCGATCCCGGCCTCAAGCAGGGTCATGGATTCCTCAATCTGGTTCACCCCGTCGCCGTTAAGGTCCTGCCAGAGGCGAAGCTTGTCGTATACTTCGTCCTGCGCATCGATAAGGCCGTCGAGGTTCGAGTCGTAGCGTCCGAGCTCGGCAAAACCATTGGCGTCGCCGTCCTGATCGCCGAAAAGCTCGTGCCCGTTGTCAGCGGTGCCGTTGCCGTTCGCATCGAGATAAAGCAGCGCGTCATCGCCCTGGATAAAGGCCGTGCGATTAAGGCTGCCGTCGCCATCGATATCGAAGTCAACCCCGTCCTCGACGCTGCGGAGATTGATGCCATCGCCCTTGAGATCGAGAATGAGAGGATCGCCCAGCGCCTGCTTGATGGGCTGGACATTAATCCCGCTGCCGCTAACGCTAATGCTGACACCGACAGATTCAACGTCTATAGACCACACGCCCCGCCCTTCGCTTATACCGAATGAAGCGTTGACCGTCGCCTCGCTGCGGGCAACATTAATGACGACGCTGCCGTTCACGACCTTGCTGGTCACGTTGTCGGTGTTGGCCGGAGCCATGCCACTGATATTGCCCACAAAGTCCTTGAGCGCGGCAATCGCTTTTGCAGCAGCTTCTGGGCTCTGGTCGCTCATGGTCTTGAGCATCACCATCAGGCCCTGGGAGAGATTGGGGTCTATCAAAGCCAGATTGTCCGAGAATTCATAGAAGTCCGCGAGCTGGGTAGAGCTTCTCCCGTAGGCGGTGCTGAGGTTGGTGCCGATGGCTTCGCGGAGAGCGTCGAAATCATGGGCGAAAGAATTTGTGGAAGTAGTGGTTTGCGTGCTCCCGCCGCTCCGCCCCGCCATGATCTGAAATTGCAGACTGGCGGAGACAGAATATATGGATTGCGCTGAAATGAAGTTTCCGGAGAGGCTCCCAGCCGCCGTCAACCCCGAGATTTCAACGCTGTCTTGCAGAGAAATCCCGGACGCAGCACTTACAGCATCGACCTTCCCTTGCGCGGCGGGAAGATTCTGAGCGTGATCGGAAAACTCGTCCTGTCGGGGGGTGCCGTCAGCGATTCCTTCCGCCACAATCGATTGCACTGAGAGTAGAGACATTTAATCCTCCGTGATTAATATCCATACCATCCGAGATAAACGCAGCCTCCCTGCCGCTAGAACAATTTTCGGACGCCCACAGAAAACTTTAACCTTTTTTATTTTTTTTCTAAGAAATTGCACAAAAAAAAGCCCGCCCCGAAGGCAGGCTGTAAGGACTAACTACTCGTAAGGTAAAGACTTATCAGAGGTCGCTCTTACCTTCTGAAATTCTGTCGGCAAGCTCATCAAGCCCGGAAAATCTGAGGGCTCCTTCCGCAGTAACCCTGTCTTTCTGCTCCATCCGATCCCATAGGGAGTTCATGTACTCAAGCACCTCGCGCTCGCCCTCGGCGTCACCCTTGGCTTTCATGTTCATCGCGCTTTTTCCGGCAGAAATAAGGTTATCTATCATACTCTCATTCGGCTGGCTTGACATGGTTGGCTCCAGAGTTTTAAAAATTCTATTATACCCAGACAGCACAATTATGCGGGTGTTGCATTGGCCACGCATGTATTATAGTACATTAATACTATTTGCGCAACCGCTCAACCCCGTCGGGAAGGTCGACATACTTGAGCATAACCTGCTCGTAGCACTCCAAGCATTTGAAGAAAAGCTTTTTCCCGCCGTCAAGGGCGCTTTGAATATAAAGCGAATAATGCCTGCGCCAGTTCTTGCGGTCATTCTCCTCATTGAAGATACCGGCTTTTTCGCGGGCCTCCTTGCTCCGTTTGCGGTATTCCCAGCGCACGGTCGCGTAGGCAGCGACGATGGTATCGCTGGTGAGGAGGTCG
>JAFGWW010000415.1 GCA_016936955.1 Planctomycetota bacterium
ACTTTGTGCTGGTGGCCTGCTTCGGGTAATCGACCTTGTGGAGGTGCTCAAGGGAGCCGTCAACCGCAGCGTAGTTCTTCTGGACAATTTCCTCGCCCTTCTTGCTGTAGGTCTTCTTGATGGCGTCCTTGATGTACTTGATGGCGTCATCCTTCGGCAGTACGCCGGAGATGGCGAAGAAGCAGGTCTGCATGATGGTGTTGATGCGAACGCCCATGCCGGTCTTCTGGCCTACGTCGTAGGCGTCGATGACGTAAAGCTGGGCTTCCTTGTCGATGATCTGCTGCTGGACTTCCTTCGGAAGCTCGTCCCAAACCTTGTCGGCACCGTAGATCGAGTTGAGGAGGAAGACGCCGCCCTTCTTGAGGTTCTTGAGCATGTCGTACTTCTCAAGGAAAGACCACTGGTGGCAGGCGACGAAGTTGGCGCTGCGGATCAGGTATTCGCTCTTGATCGGGTCGGGGCCGAAGCGGAGGTGCGATACGGTTACGGCGCCGGCCTTCTTGGAGTCGTATACGAAGTAGCCCTGGGCGTAGTTGTCGGTGTAGTCGGCGATGATCTTGATGGAGTTCTTGTTCGCACCGACGGTGCCGTCAGAGCCGAGACCGTAGAACATGCAGCGGCTGACCGCATCCGGCTCGATGTCCCACTCGTGGTCGTACTCGATCGAGGTCTTGGTCACGTCGTCATTGATACCGACGGTGAAATGGTTCTTCGGGGTGGCCTGGTCGAGGTTGTCGTAGACGGCCTTGACCATGGCGGGGGTGAACTCCTTGGAGGAGAGGCCGTAGCGGCCGCCGACCACGAGGGGCCAGTTGCCGTCGAAGAGGCTCTTGTCGTCCTGCATGGCTTCACCGAAGGCGGTGCGTACGTCTTCGTACATCGGCTCGCCGACGCTGCCGGGTTCCTTGGTGCGGTCGAGGACGGCGAACTTGCGGGCGGTCTTCGGGAGCACGGAGAGGAAGTGCTTGATCGACCACGGGCGGTAAAGGTGAACCTTGACGAGACCGAGCTTCTTGCCTTCCTTTTCGTAGAGGTAACGGCAGGTCTCTTCGGCGGTATCGGCGCCGGAACCCATGATGATGATGATGTGGTCGGCTTCCGGGTGGCCTACGTAGTCGACGTGCTTGTAAGCGCGGCCGACCTGCTTGGCAAAGCGGTCCATCACGTTTTCGACGATGTCGGCGCACTTGTCGTAGTAGGTGTTGACGGCTTCGCGGGCCTGCATGAAGACGTCGGGGTTCTGGGCGGTACCACGGACGGCCGGGCGGTCGCTGGTGAGGCCGCGGGCGCGGTGGGCCAAGACAGCGTCGTTATCGATGACGGCCTTGAGGTCTTCCTCGTCAAGCATCTCGATCTTCTGGATTTCGTGGCTGGTGCGGAAACCGTCGAAGAAGTGGAGGAAGGGGATGCGGCTCTCAACCGAAGCTGCGGTGCCGATGAGGGCCATGTCGTGGGCTTCCTGCACGCTCGAGCTGGCGAGGAGGGCGAAGCCGGTGCCGCGGGCGGCAAGGACGTCGGAGTGGTCGCCGAAGATCGAAAGAGCGTGGGTTGCGATTGAACGCGCCGTCACCTGGAAGCAGGTGGGGGTGAGTTCGCCCGCGATTTTGAACATGTTCGGGAGCATGAGCAGCAGACCCTGGCTGGCGGTGAAGGTGGTGACCATCGCACCGGCCGTGAGGGCGCCGTGAACCGAACCGGATGCGCCGCCTTCCGACTGCAGTTCAGAGATCAACGGGACCGTGCCCCAGATGTTCTTCACGCCTGCGGCGCTCTTCGCGTCGGCAAGCTCGCCCATGGGTGAACTGGGTGTGATCGGGTAAATCGCGCATACCTCACTGAGCGCGTGCGCTACTGTTCCGCAGGCGGCGTTACCGTCCACTGGTGCTTTTTTGCGCGCCATAACTCTTTCTCCTTTTCTCTAATTAAAAATTCAGGAAAACAGTCCTGTATTAAAAACGTCCGTTCAAAGTGCACAAAATTTCCGCAATTATCTCTATGGTGGGTTTGTCTAAGGGGTGGGTTATAGGCCTCCTTCCGGATAAGGCACAAACAATGAAAAGTATAATTTATAGCCTCTCTCAATCGGGGTCAAGTCAAAAAGAGGTAAAGGGTTAGATGATATTTATCCCCTGGGAGGGAGGGAGCGTTTCGCATGAAGAATCCTACCATATACAGGACAAGGGGTTGCGGAGAATGGGGTTGGCTGCGTAAGGGGGAGTGGAGGGTCGTGTGGCTGTTTTTTTGCCGACGAAAAATGGTGATTTTATATTTAAATTGTGAAATTTTACACGTATGCCCCTTCGCGCCATTCCGGCGCAGGTCGTAGTGTGGTTCTGAGGGGGAGTTGTTTTCCTGATTGTTGAAAGGCGAAGGCGGGAGAGGGGAGGTGTTATGAGGGGCTACTGGGTCATTTTTATCAGGTCACCCTCAGTTGAGACCCATGTATAGATGCCGTTGGTTCCGCTGTCGGTGCGAATGTTGTTTCGCAGGGGAGGGCTTCCCATCAGGCGTCCGGGGGAGCAGGCCTCCCCGTGGCCGTCGGCGAAGGCCGCGCCGGTGCGTTCAGTGTGCGGCAACCAGAGAAAGCCCTGATTGTCCGGCGTGCCGCCGTCTATTCCGCCGCCGGGTCCGAAGCGGTGGTAGCCCGCGCCGAAGCCGCTATAGAGTCTGCTGGTGGCGGTTGTGCAGCCGGTCACCATTATCTCGCTGCTGTTCTGCATGCGCGTGGTAAAGGCGAAAAGGGTATTGCCGGGGTGGCCGTCGATTACGAAGCCGTATTTTATCCAGGTGAATTCCGAATCACGGTTCTGGTAGGTTTTGCGGTTGGGGGCATACATGCCGAAGGTGCCGCTCTTGTTTTTGGGGCACCTTAGCATATTCGCGTCGTCCCAGTATTTTATACCCTTGCTGCCGTTGTAGAAGCTGGGCCAGTAATTGCCGGAGATATAGACCCGCTGCTTGGCGTCACTCCAGAAAGCTGTGCCGGGGGCGATATAGATGTCCTCGTAATCGTCGGCATACTGGAAGAACATGAAGATTGTCTGCTTGTGATTGTTGAGGCAGAAGGAGAGGCGTGCTTCTTCAACCGCTACGTTCAGGGCAGGGATGAGCAGGCCGGCGAGAATGGTGATGATTGCGATGGCCACAAGAAGCTCGATAAGGGTGAATGCCTTAATGCTTCTTTGTGGATGCATTTTATTCTCCGCCTGCGAATGGGTCACGGTGCCGTGCTTAATCGGTTCGGAGGCAAGACCGGCGTGCATCGTGTTACCACGGCATGCTTATCTCGCTGCCATCACTAAGTTTCCACCCGTGAATGCCGTAAGTCAAGACCCCCTTGTATAATTTATACCCATTGCGCACCTCGAGCAGTTGGCCGGGGTCGCAGGTTTCGGCGTGGCCGTCGGCGAAAACCCCGTTCGAAGTGTCGTTGTGAGCTAGCCACACCGCGATTTTGTTAAGGTATACCCCGTTGCTGCCGATGCTGCCGCTGAACCCGCTTGAGCCGTAGGTGAGGGGGACGTTGCTCCCGGTGCCGTCGCCGCCGGAGGTGTCGCTCAGGTAAAGGAACTCGGCCGGGCGCGTCATCCTTGCGAAACGATAGAAGCGCTTGATGCCGTCAATATTCAGGGTGCTCATGAAATCGCCGTCTTCGCTACAGTATCTTGGCTTCGGACCGTATATGCCGTAACAGCCGCCGGTGTTTTTTACGCAGCGCAGAACTTTGGCCGGCTGGTCCTGGAAGTACCACGTCCACGATTTGCCGTGCCCGTCAACGTAAAGGTCGCTCCCCGGGCGCCAGCCGCCGTAGTCCTCCGCGTAGATACCGATGAAGAGCGAGGTCTGTTTGATATTGCTCATGCACGCCACGCCGCGGGCCGATTCGACCGCTTGCCTGAGGGCGGGCATGAGCAGGGATGCGAGCACCGTGATAATGGCGATTACAACAAGAAGTTCGACCAGAGTAAAGGCGCTTCTGCTTCTGCAATTTCTCATCATACACATCCTGATATGCGCGTCCCTAAACTTTTTCCAAGGCAGCCACGGCCGCGCGCGCGACCCTGATCCGATGTAGATAACTTGATTATAGCACGGGGAAGGGCGGTGTCAATTAAACAAAACTGTTATATATCAGAATGCCGCGCGGATTACAGCGGAATGGCTCATTGTATGTCAGGATGAAAATGTGTCATGCGGATGGTAAGTTGGGGCTGGTACGCATAAGTGTCTTAAAGTAAATGGTTTGTGTGCCTGTATGTGTCCCTGCGTCGGTTTTGTGATGGTGTTGTACTGGCCGTTTTACTGTGCCGCTTACTACAGTAGATTTTTGTAAAAATATGCAGGGATAATAGTTTATGGATTAGAGATGCCAATAGTCAGCGCCTTGGTTCTCTTTAGGGTTCAAGGGTTATTATTGAATGGTAGCAATCCGTACTGAAGCGCTTGCTATATACAATGTAAGATTGGTATTCGTGATCCTCATACTGCTTGGGCAATGTTGATGGGTCGACACCATATCCGCATATGATTAACTGATGAACCCTGCCGTACTCAAAGGATATGTGGTTCTTCGACATCAGGTTGTGTCCGTAGCAGGCGAAATTAAGAATGCCATTCCTTAGTGAAATCAGTGTTCCATAAATGTTTTGGCTTTCTGAATATGCGTATGGATAAATTGAAACGAAATCAATCCATTCACTGTCCTTGAATAGCGGTAGGTGAGACTCGCGGCCTATGTGTAGAAATCGCAGTAGATGTGGCGAGGTGAAAGTATGCTGTCCAATAACTGATATTTGTCGGGCGTATTCTCTTTCAATCCGCCACTTGTGGTAGAGCATAGTGGAAGCGCTCCACGCAAACAGAACAACCATTGAGCCGAATAGAGCGTATAACACTATCTGTTTGCGGCAGCGTCTTTGTTCTGGAAAGGTTTGGGGCATGCCTGATTATCCGTAGGGTTCGACGGATAAGTATAGCATGCCCCGGTGTGCGGTTACAGTGAATTATCAGGCGTCGCGGTTTTTCCTGAAGAGTTCGAAACCTTCCTTTGCGATGGCGGTGATGCTGACTTTGTGGTAACCGCTGACGGCGGTCAGCAGGGTGTCGTGCATGGGGGCGACCCACTTTTCCGGCAGGGCTTTTGCGCCCAGCACCATGCCGATCACGCTGCCGGCCGTGGCTCCGTTGCAGTCGGTGTCGAAGGCCGCCTTGACGGCGAGGCAGAGGGTTTTCTCGAAATCGCCCTCGCCCCAGAGCAGGGCCATGGCCACCACCGCCGCGTTTGAGATGGTGTGGCACCAGTGGTGGGCGAATTTCTCGTCCCACTTTCCGTGGATGCGTCCGATTGCGGTATCGGAATCAATGCCGTCGGTGTGCCAGTCGATGACGGTCAGGATCTCTTCCGCAAGCCTGCTTTTCGCGGGAATTTCCGCGAGGCCGGCTTTGATCACTTTAGCCATATCCTTCTCGCAAGCGGCGGCCGCGATCATGGCTGCGGCCCACATCTCGCCGTAGATGCCGTCCTTTACGTGGCTGATCGACGCGTCGCGCCAGGCGAGTTCGGCCGCGTATTCGGGGTTCCCCATGGCGGCGTAACCGAAGAAGTCAGCCCGGATCTGTGCGCCGATCCACTCGCGGTAGACGTTGCGGAAAGTGGCCGACTCGGGGGGCGCCATCAGGCTGGAGAAATTTCTGTACGCCACACGTTCGGCCGTGCAGGTGTTGAGCAGGGGGATATTGCTCATCCAGAAATTGGCCACATCCTCGGGCGTGAAGTCGAAGCCTTTCTTCTTGATGATGGAGAGGCCGGTGACGGTGTAGTTGGTGTCGTCGTCGATCGGCATGTATGCGACGCTGTTGATGAAGCCATCCCGGTTGGCATTGTACTTGTCCCGTATCTCCTGCGGGTAATCGTTGCGTATGTAATTGTTCAGCGGCCACTGCCCGGTTTCCTTGAGGTAATCGCGCAGCCTTTTGCTGTGCCAGCCTTCCACCGGTTTGCCGAGAAGGCAGCCTGCGCACCTGCCGATCCACGCGCCGGTAACGCGGTCGAGCAGTTCACTGTCGCTCTGGGCGGATGAGAACTTGCGCGGTCCCTTGGGGCGGAGCGCCCTGATCTCCTCAAGTCCGGACGGTTCGGCGTAGGGGTAATTGCCGATTTCCGGAAGCGCGAAGGTGCGGTCGAGAAATGCCTGGAGCTCGGACTGGATGGAGAGGATCTCCTCGTCTTCGAGTTTCAAGTACATTTCAAAATCCGCTTCGACGCTTGAGATGTCCTTGCCTTCATCGATAAGCTGCTGCTTCTCGGTTTCCAGGTCGCCTTTGCTGATATAAAGCCACATGTGTTTCATAACGGTTCCTTTCGTGTGGGTGACGAAAGAAGCCTACCGTGCGCGGCTTTTTTAATCCACGCAGGATAAAACAAAAAGTATGCAGAAACGAGAAATCTGGCGGGTTAGTGGCGGCGCATGCGTTCGACAACCAGCTCCATGAGTTTTGCCATGCTGTCGTCGACACCGAGGAATTCGATGTGTAGCATCTCCTTGTTGCCGTCATGGGTGCCGAGGTTGACCACGTGGCCAAGGCATTCTATCACTTTGGACTTCGGGGTCGGCTGCACCTCGAACTCGACTACGTCGTCTTTTTTGAAATGGTCGGTTGTGCCGACTTCAATCCTGCACCCGCCGAGGCTGATGTCCTTGACCTTACCGGTGTGGGTGTCGGTTATGGAAGAGCCGAGGTCGGCGAGGCTAGCTTCCTTGCCCTCCGCATCGGAGCCGATGACGTGGGTTATCTCGACCTTGAAGTCGACGTCGATGCGTGGGCTGTTGCGGTGGCGCACCTCGGTGAATTTTTCAGGATGGGCGATACGGCAGACGAGAACACGTCCTGCGGTGGTGTCCAGCACGCGGCTCTCGAAAAAGTACAGGCCATCACCAAAAGGGACGACTACTGCGACCTTGTGGTTTGTCACAAGGCTCGGTCGTTCGCTTACCGCGATCCGGAGGGCAACGAGCAGGCCCTCTGGTTCGGAGCGGATGGCAACGCCGTGGACGACGCCGGAGATGTCCTGAAAACGCAGGTGCATCTTCTGTCCGGATTTGAAATTGCGGGTATCGAAAACCTTTTCGTCTTTTTCCCGAGGGGTGATGTTGAATAACTTGGCGTAGATGGTGGCGCGCATCTCGGTGCCGTATTCGCGGGTGAGGGGGACGCCCACATAATCCTCGAAGACGGAGCGCGAATATATCGGCATCTCGGGCGTGTCTAGTTTCGTGCTTCTGAGCACGCGGATAAGCGCTTCGGTTTCCTGCGAGGTCAGCCGCTGTTCGGCGCAGTGGCGTCGTATCTGTTCCCACGCTTCGGCTACGGTTCTCTTCTTCTGGGCCACTCGCTTCATGCGGTAGAGGATGAGGCCGATGAGGAGGATTATGGTTATGGCGATAAGGCCGTTGTAATCGCGATCGCCGGCGAGGAGCTTGTCCCACCGAGGAAAGAAGCGAACCGGCTTTTCTTTTGTTTCCATGTATTCCATGTTTTACCGATCGCAAACGACAGCGTTCGTGGCGGCCGGAACATGGCCGCTAACTGAGAACCGCAGAGATATATTTTACGCCCTGATAGCTTCTGTAAGAACCTTGACCGACCTGACCATCTCCGAGATGCTTGCCCGTTCGTTCAGGCTGTGGGCACCGTGCATCCCGCAGCCGAAGACGGCGGTGGAGAGGCCGCAGTTGTTGTATATGTTCGCGTCCGAGCCGCCCTGCGCGATGACGTACTCCGCCTTTTCCCCAGCAGCTTCGATGCCTTTTCTGAGGACAGCAACGGCCGGGCTTTTTTCGTCATGCCGGTAGCAGCGGTAACTGGTTTCGACCTCCACATCCACGGTCGCGCGGCGCAGAGGTTCGTCGGTGTCTGTCCCGTCTCCACCGAGACTGGTGTCGATTCCGGTGACGTATTTCCTGTGCTCGCGGATTGCGGCCTCGATGGTGGCCAGGGTCTTTTCGAGATAGAAGTCGACCAGTTCCTGCTTGTGGCTCCTGATCTCATATTCGGCGTAAGCGGTGCCGGGGATGACGTTGATCTTGGTTCCCGAATTGACGATGCCGAGGTTGCAGGTGGTGTGTTCGTCAAGGCGTCCGCTCGGGAGCCGCGAGAGGGCGGTTGCGAGGGCGTGGGCGGCGTTGATCTTCCGCTCCGGTGCCGCGCCGTGGCCTGCGATGCCATTGACCGTAATCTTGAGCGCCACCTTGGTGGGCGAGCCCTTCACGATATCGTTTGGCATGGAGTGGTCGAGAACCAGTCCCGCATCGAAGCCTTTATAATGTTCGGGATCGAGCATGGCCGCGCCGCGGCATTCGATCTCTTCCGCCACGGAAAAAACGAAGAGCAGTTCTCCGTGGGGGATTGAATCCTCTTTCAGCAGGCGGAGACATTCGAGCATGACCGCACAGCCGCACTTGTCGTCGGCGGCGAGAATGGTTTCGCCGTCGGAGCGGATGTCGTCGCCCTCAACCTGCGGCGCGATTGCGCGATCGCCTTTCTCCACCGTATCGTAATGGGCGGAGACGAAGAGCTTTTTCCCTTTCGCCGTGGCAGGAATTTTAACTATGATGTTGCCGGCCTCGCCGCCGATTTTCGCGCCGGCGTCGTCCTCGGTGGCATCGTATCCGATCTCTTTAAGCTGCGCCAAGAGCCAGTCACCTGCCGCACGCTCCTTCTTTGAGGGGGAGGGGATGCGAGCGAATTCGAGGAACGCCCCGGTCAATCGATCGGTGTTTACCGGCATTTTCAGACCCCCAATTCTTTCTTGAAATATTCGAGCGTCTTCTTGAGCCCTTCCGCGCGCGGCACCTTCGGCGACCAGCCGAGAATTTCACGGGCCCGCGTCGTATCAGGTTTTCTCACCTTCGGATCGTCGACCGGGAGGGACTCGTAAATGATTTTACTCTTGGTGCCGGTAAGTTCCCTGATCTCCTCGGCTACATCCTTGAGGGATATCTCTTCCGGGTTGCCGATATTTACCGGCAGGTTCTCGTCCGACATGAGGAGGCGGTAGATGCCTTCCACCAGATCGGAGACGAAGCAGAAGCTCCGCGTCTGCGAGCCGTCGCCATAGACGGTGATGTCCTCGCCCTTGAGGGCCTGGCGGAAGAAGTTCGGCAGGGCGCGTCCGTCCTTGATGCGCATGCGCGGGCCGTAGGTGTTGAAGATTCTGACAATGCCGGTGCTGACCCCGTGGGCGCGGTGGTAGGCCATGGTGATGGCTTCCGCAAAACGCTTGGCTTCATCATACACCCCGCGCGGGCCGATGGGGTTGACGTTGCCCCAGTATTCTTCCGTCTGCGGATGGATGAGCGGGTCGCCGTAAACCTCGCTGGTGGAGGCGAGGAGGAAGCGCGCGCCTTTCGCCTTGGCGAGGCCGAGGGCGTTATGGGTTCCCAGAGCGCCGACCTTGAGGGTCTGGATCGGCATCTGGAGATAATCGATAGGGCTGGCGGGGCTGGCGAAGTGGAGGATATAGTCTACCTCGCCGGGAACGAGAATGTGGTTGTAGACATTCTCCTTAATGAAATGGAAATTCTCGTAGGTGCAGAGGTGCTCGATATTGGAGATGCGCCCGGTGCAGAGATTGTCGAGGCACCAGACCTCGAAATCTTCCTTGAGAAAACGCTCGCACAGGTGGCTGCCCAGAAAACCCGCTCCGCCGGTGATAACGACAGTGGCCATTTATTCTCCTTGGTAAACAGCGCCTCAGACGCCCGGTTATTGAAATGGAAATTTATCCCGCATCGGTGAAACTGCGCACCCTGAACTCGGCCCCCAATTCTACCGCACGGGCCCGTGCCGCTTCAACATCAATCTCCGGCATATCGACCACCGTGCAGATTGTCCTGATTCCGCGGGCTACGCATGATTTTACAAATTCGCACAGCCCGGCGTAAGCTTTTTCTCCGAATCTCGGGTTGCATAGCTTCTCGTACTGCTCCGGATCGGCGGTATTGAGAGATACGGAAACCGTGTCGATCAGGCCGCGAATGTCTTCCGTAATGTCCCGCCCGTATTCGAGATTGCCGAGGCCGTTGGTATTGAGCCTTACTTTATGCCCGGATTCCTTTACCGCTTTTGCCACCTTCAGGATCTCTTTCAGCCGCAGGGTCGGTTCGCCGAAGCCGCAGAAAACTATCTCGTCGTACTTTGAAAAGTCCCCCATCGCCGCGAGCATCTCTTCGGCCGAGGGGTCGTGGTCGAGGCGTATGTCGTGGCCTTTGACCACATAGCCCCGGTTGCGCGCGCAGAAGCCGCAGTTGTTGTTGCATGCGTTGGTGGGGTTGATGTAAAGGCTGTTCCTGATCGGGTAGGCCACGCGCTCCGCCTCCTTCTCCAGTTCACGGGCGTTGAAGCCGAGGAACTCGTAAGCGTTGCGGGTGGTTACGCGGGCGATGTCGTCCTCCGATACCCCGCGCAGAATCGCCAGTTCCTGGGCGACGCGAATGACCTTGACCGGCTCGTTCCGCTCCTCTCCTTCCGCGCGGGGGC
>JAFGWW010000416.1 GCA_016936955.1 Planctomycetota bacterium
CATGGGGACGCGGCTGCCCAGCGCCGCGACCAGACGTTCCTTATCAAAAACTGGGAAAGCCATGGTGCAGGATTCATTGACGGAATCATCGCCTTCCTTGCGCTCGGGCTCAGAAACAAAATAACCCTGCTTCCTGATCTTATCGCGTTTGCGGCAAGTAGTTTCGTAATCATCGGTGCGGAACAAACCCGTTCCGATCTCGCCGTAGAGGCGCCAGTATTCCGCAAACTCCTCCGCAGTTTTATAGGAGAGCATCAGCACTCCCGTAGCGGTGCAGAACAGGCTGGATGGAATCCACTGGTTCGGGGAACGGACCTGCACCATGGCGTCGGACTCGCGGGTTATGAGTTCGATCCGCTTGCCGCCGCTCTCGGTTACGAGAACTACCATCTCGTTGACCTCGCGCACGAGCCGTTCCACCACGGCGGTTCCGGCCTCGACCAGATAACGTCCGTGGGGCGCGCGGCGGGTGAGGATATGCGCCATGGCGCCGAGGAGATAACCCTTGCGCGGGCCCGCACTGTCGAGGTATCCAAGATGGACCATGGTCTTGATGATGTTCGAGCAGGCAGGCGTGGAGATCCCCAGCAATTTCGCCAGCTCGGTCATGGTCCGGGGCGTTTCCGGTTCTTTGGCGACATACTCCATTATGCGGTGGAAACGCTCCAGCACCTGAATCATCAAGCAACCTCTTCCAGCATCCGCCTCTCGCGCCAGCTAAGCCTCTTCGCGCGGAGATCGGAGATATCGTATTCACATCCCCAGGCCTTCAGCTCCCGGGCAATAATAAGTCGCATCAAATCAGCCATAGGCTCGGAAACTTCCTCTCCAGATTTCGAGGAAGATTTGAGCAGCAGGTTGTATTCAGCCGAAGCGTTTACCACCGCACTGAGAACCTGTGCGATCTCCTCGCGCCTTGTTTCATTTTTACGCCCAAGCCGTAGCAGCGACATCATGGCGTGGGAGACCTCCTGAACCCCGGAAGCCGACTTGATATAGTCAAGCAGAACTGAAATACTATCCGCTTCTCCAAGTTTGCCAAGCAAATAAACTGCGCCGAGAATTCTCGGCTGATTCCTGCGAAGATTGGCGGGGATGAAAGCGTCCCGGCTCTTTACAATCTCAAGCAGAACCGGCAAAGCTTCCTTCCGCCCGGCCGTGCCGAGAGCGAGGGCGCTGTTGCGGGAGAGATTGGCGTTATCGTCTGCCAGCCACGCAATCAGATCATTCCCGTATTTATCGATATTGCGGGAGCCGTGCCATATCGCCTCGCCGGGCGCCGCGCTTGCCAGTGCGTCTTTCAGGTCTTCGGCATTTTCCAGAACCGCCCTCTCTTCCTCCGGAATGGTCAGACACCCCGCCGCTTCAAGCTGGGCGATATACTCTTCCCGTTTAACCTCGCGAATATCAACGCCGCGCGACGCAGCTATGGCGGCAACCGTCCCGGCCGCCTGCCCCAACTTCTGCATGCCCCGCTGCATCCTTAAGGCGCAGGCCATCATGTGGTCAACCGAAAGGCAACGGCCGACCGCCATGATATTACTGAAACCCTTCACGATCATGCACTCAAGCGGAACGGGAAAACTGACGTTCGTCCCCCACAGGCTGGCAGCCATCATCCAATCCTGGGCAAGATCTTCCTCGAAAGCCCAGTCCTGGCTGTGGCTGTCGAAGTTGGAGAAGCAATAGGCTACCGGATTCTCCGGCCGTTCGCCGTCGAGGTAATTCTTGAACGTAAGGGTCTTCTCGCATTCAATAAGCCTCCCCTCCCTGATGCCCGGAATCGTGGCGATCCAGAGAAGCTCGGTCATGGTCTCACCCTCGGGAACGAGGTGGAGCGAAGCGGAATTGATTACCGCACGGCTCATGTCGGCACCGTCGGAGGAGATGGCGTAACCGGCGTCGAAATTCGCCATGTTCATTTTATCCCCATCGGCGAAAACGCGGACGCTGGAGAAAGGCTGGGACTGGCCGTCAAGCCCGCGCCCTTCAACATAACCCGCCCCCGCCATAGCGCAGACCTCACCCTCGCCGGAGGCATCCAAAATTACTTTGCACCCAACATTACGCAAGCCTTCCGGGGTAACAAGGCGAACCCCACGCGGCGCGTTGTTGTCGTCAAGATAAACCCCGATCACGGTGGCGCAGTAACAAAGCTCCACCCCCGCACCGCTCAACTGCTCGTCGAGGGCGATAGCCTTGGTCTCGGGATTAAAGGTCCATCCGTTGATGAAATTACCCTTCTGAATCTCGGCTGAACGCTCATCCACCTTCTCGAATCTGCCGCCCGCAACGCCGTAGTAATATCCGAAAACGCCGCCCGCGGTTGCCGAACCGCCGCACAGATTAAGCTTCTCCACGCCAAGCACGGAAGCACCGTTCTCCGCCGCGCTCAACGCCGCAAGCGCCCCGGCCGTTCCGAGACCGGCAACTACGACATCGTACTCTGCATCAAAAGCAACCTCGGCTTTATTCTTTACGCTTTTTCTGTCCCTGAGTTCAGCAAGATACATGTTCGGCTCCTCTCCCGGATTTAACAGCCCCAACTCCCGCATCGATGGCGAGGAGCGGATTGGAATAAATCGAAGCGTTGATCCATGTCCAGTTTTCATCAATCTCATAGTGTTCGCATTTATGCGCGTATTCAAACTCTTTGGCGATGGCGCGGACAAGGCAATCGCGAAGCTCGGCCGGCCGTGCAAGCCATGCGTCAGCGAGTTGCTTTCTCGCCTCAACCCAACCTGACTCTGGCGCAACGGCGGCGCTTATAAAAGCTTCCTGCCCACTGCGACCGGGGCGAAGATCGAGCCCGGAAATCTTGTGCGAGAAGAAATCCACCCCTTCAGATACAAGCACACTCCCGTTAAGCCGCTTACCTTTGATGCTATCTTTACCGAAATCAGGGCGCGTTACGGCTGTGGGGGTCGAATCGATTATCTCATCGCAACAGATAACGTTCCTGCCGGAATGGTTGTAAAGTTCAAGCTCATACCCGCCGGTGATTTTTGTAACACCGGCAAGTTCGCTCATCATCATTATATTGTCCGTGTTTGCGCCGAGGCGGTTGTAGATGGCTGGCAGAAGACCGTAGAAATCGGTAGCATCGCCGCGAAGCATATTACGCAAACCCATCTCTTTCCTGAAGTTTGCCGCAATTGCCGAATCGAGCGGCGCGTCCCACCCCTCGCTGCGCCGGTAGGAATCGAAATACTCCCCGCCCAGAGAAGCCGAACGCTCCACCAGAAGCACCTCCCCCTCACCCGCCGCAAGGAGAGAACCAATCGCCCAACAAGACCCGCCGAATATGACCTGTCTGTAATGTCGCATGCCGATTCCTTTATTAAATATTATTGACTACTATTAATTTATATTTATCTTACCCCGCCATTCCCCTTCTGTCAAGCAAGGGCCGCTTTTTTGGTCAAAGATTGCAATAACCTGCCGAAAGCCGCAGCTTTTAATGGCTCTTGGGTATGAAAAAGGCGATCGAAAAAAGTCCGCCCTTGATGATTCGGCTTACAGTGCTATATTAGGGTTTTGCGGAGGCTGGGAATGTATATCGCGCGTTACCTCAAACCCGAATACGTCAAGTTGGGGCTGATCAACGGCCACCTCGACGAGATCGACGAGGAAAAGGATCTGGAGAAGGAGCAGGCGCGCCTGAAAGAGAGCGTGATCGAGGAACTTACCGACCTCTTCATGCTAACGGGCCAGATCCGCAACCGCCACAAATTCCTGCTCGACCTCGTCAACCGCGAAAAACAGTGCTCCACCGCCGTCGGCAACGGGATCGCCGTGCCCCACGTGCGGAGCATGCAGCCCAGGAAAATGGCGGTGGTTTTTGCGCGGAGCCATGACGGGGTGTGGTACGACGCGCCGGACGGGAAGCCGGTTCATATCTTTTTCGGCATCACCGCGCCGAGTTATGACGACAAGGCGTTTTTACAATTCTATAAGTGGGTGGCCCAGAGTTTCCTGCAGGAAGACTGGCTCCTCGACGCCCTTCTCGCCGCCGAGGACGAGCACGAGATAATCGCCATCCTCTCCGGCCTGCAGTAAATTATCCCTGCCTGAAACGATTGGTAACCGGGAGGCGGCGGTCCTTGCCGAAAGCTTTCGGCGTAACGCGCACGCCCATCACCGACTGCCTGCGCTTGAACTCGCTCCTGTCAACAAGCCCTACGATTTTTCCGACCACAGCCGAATCGTATCCTGCGGCGGCGATCTCGGAATAGGTCATGTCCTGTTCGATATACAGTTCAAGAATCGGATCGAGCAACGGATAATCCGGCAGGGAGTGGCGGTCTTCCTGATTCTCGCGAAGTTCGGCCGAGGGGACGCGGTCGATGGTGGTTACGGGAATAACCTCGCGCCCATGCTTTACGTTTACATAGCGCGAAAGCTCCCACACCTGGGTCTTGAAAACATCCTTGATCGCTGCGTAACCGCCGGCCATGTCGCCGTAGAGGGTGCCATAACCCACGGCGGACTCGCTCTTGTTTGAGGTATTGAGAACCAGCATGCCGTACTTGTTGGAGAGCGCCATGAGATAAATCGCGCGGATTCTCGCCTGCACGTTCTGGTCGGTCAGGTTTTCCGGGTCGGTGTCCACGCCCTCGAAGAGAGGCGCAAGCTCGGAGGTAAACGCTTCGTGCGGTTTCTGCACCGGGAGGGTCTCGAAACGGATGCCGAGATTTTTCGCCAGGATCTCCGCGTCGGAGAGGGTTTCGCCCGAGGTGTAGCGACTCGGCATGGTGACGCCGATCACGTTATCCTTGCCCAGCGCGTCGACCGCGATGGCGGCGGTGAGGGCAGAGTCGATACCGCCGGAGAGGCCGATGATAACGCCCTTGAAACCATTTTTTCGGACGTAGTCGCCAACGCCAAGGACGAGAGCCTCATAGATCTCCGCATCGGAGGAGAGCTTTTCGGTCCTGTTCTCAGGCAAGGACGGAAGGCCGCGCGATTCGACGTCGTCGACACATACCTTTTCCGTGTCAACGTCATCGCCGTGGCCGCCGCAGCCGCCTTCGGTTCCGCAGCATTTCCCGCACCCCTTCCCTTCGGTCATCCCGCCCGCAAGCTTTTTCGGCATGACCGGAACGTCGAAGACGACGAGATCTTCCTCAAATTCCTTCCCCCGCGCCACCACCTCGCCCGCGGGATTCATGACCAGCGAACCGCCGTCAAAGACAAGCTCGTCCTGCCCGCCCACGAGGTTGCAGTATATGAACCACGCATCGTTGCGGGTGCAGATCGGCTTGAAGGTTTCTTCGCGCACCGCGTTTTTGCCTCGGTGGAAAGGGCTTGCCGAGAGGCAGCAGATTACTCGTGCCCCGGCTTTCGCCTCGTCATTTGCGGGGGTGTTATCCTCCCACGCATCCTCGCAGATAATGACGCCGGCGGTCTGGCCCGCCACGTCGACAACCATCCCCGACTCGCCGGG
>JAFGWW010000417.1 GCA_016936955.1 Planctomycetota bacterium
GTCGGGAATGGCGACCACGATGTCGGCCGGCACCGGCGACTCCTCGGCCAGAATGCGGCCGAGATTCATCCTCACCTGGTGCACGTTCTCGCCAAAGACATCGCTGTCCGGGCGGGCGAAATAAATCTGTTCGAAAATGCAGTGGGACGTCTTGCGGTCCTCTTCCGGGGCGAAGAACTCGCTCTTGACCCCGTCCTCGGAGATGGTGATCATCTCGCCGGGTTCGATGTCGCGCACGTAATCCGCACCGATGAGGTCGAAAGCCACCGTCTCGCTGGCAACCACATAACCATCGTCGAGGCGCCCCAGAGAGAGGGGGCGGAACCCGTTCGGGTCACGCGCAGCAATCAGGCAATCCTCTTTCATGAAGAGAAAACAGTAAGCGCCCTTGACCTGATTAAGGCAGTAACCGATGTTATTGGCGCGCGCCACGTTGTCGGGGCGGGCCATGATATGAACGATAATCTCGCTGTCCGTGCTGGTCTGGAAAATCGAGCCGTGCGCCTCATACTCGTCGCGCAGGCTTCTGGCATTTACCAGATTGCCGTTGTGGGCGATAGCGATAAGACCTTCGGAATAGTCGAGAACCAGCGGCTGGATATTCTGCGGCTTGGAGGCCCCGGTCGTGGAGTAACGCACGTGACCGATGCTGATATGGCCGGGTAGCTTGGTCAACTCCTCCGACGGAACTGCCTGCGGAAGAAGCCCCATGCCCTTGCGGCTGCGGATCTTGCTTCCGTCGCTGGTGACAATGCCGGCGCTCTCCTGTCCGCGATGCTGCAGGGCATGCAAACCGAGCCAGGTTATAATCGAGGCTTCGGGTACTCCATAAACCCCCATCACACCGCAATAATCATGTTTTTCGCCGTCCACTACCAACCTCCGTCCCAGCCTGGAAATCAAATAACCAAGGTGTATTACGCAATAAAATCAGCCGTTCCCAAACAAGGCTCATATATCCTTAACGGATCATAAGCCCCGCTTACGAAAGGAGTTGAATGCATCATAATATATTGCCGTTTTTTGTCCAGTCTTTTTCCACAACCATTGAAGTGTGACAGGCAATATTATAAACGCCAAATCTGCCTGCCTCAAGGAATGCGCGCAGTCGAATCAAAACATTACACCCATGCGTCATCATTACATAACACACAACGGTTTTTAACAGAAACACTTCATATACGGGTTGCACAAAGTGCCGGGGAAGAGTAGGATAAACCATAGTGTATTCAACAAAGGGGGAAAATTGGTAAAGAGAATCGCCAAGTCAGCTATCCTGAAAAGAACTGTCCGGCGTGATCTCTTCATGCTCGGTCTTTTCAGTTTTCTCTGCTACATACTTGCCTATAAACTCGACGCTTTTGACCGTATTTACGAATATACCCGCTCCCACGAAGACTGGGAACTCGACGAAATCATAGCGACGTTTATCGTCGTGAACTTTGCCTTCGCCGTGTTCTCCTACCGCAGGTGGCGCGAGACTCTGGCCGAGATAGAACAGCGCAAACAGACCGAGGCTGACCTGGCAAAAACCCAACGCGTAGCGGCAACCGCCGTCTTCGCCCATGGCATCGCTCATCACTTCAACAACATCAACGCCACCATAATCGGCTCCGCCGAGAACGCCCTCACCGACGGCATCGATAAGGAAGACTTGCACGCATGCCTCAAATCCATCCTCAAAGGAGCGTGGCGGTCAACCGAAATCGTCAAGGGGCTGGGGCTTTTCTCAGGGGCTTTGGAAAACCGCAGGGAGATGCAGAGCCCTACCGTCATCATCAACAATATTATTGAAATAATCAAACCGTCCCTGAACGCGAACAACATAAAGCTCGGCCTCTCCTCCCTAAAGCAGGTCGACCGCACCATGATCAACACCACCGGCATTTCGCAGGCGATTTTTGCTATTATCCAGAACGCGCAGCACGCGCTCAATGGGGTTGAGAACGCAACAATAACGATAAGCACTGAGCAGACCAACAAGGACATCACCATCATCATTGCGGACAACGGCTGCGGTATTCCTCCAGAGGAGATTGACCATATCTTCACTCCCTTCCACACCACCAAGGGCGAGTTCGCGAAAAAAGGGTCCCCCCTCGCCGCCGTGCGCGGCGCGGGCCTCGGCCTTTGCATAGCCAATACAATCATCACTGACCACGACGGAAAGATAGACGTACATAGCTCGGTCGGCTTCGGCACCACCGTGACCATCACCATCCCGATCAATAAAACATTTGCCTGACAGAGATGCTGTCATCCTGAGCAAAGCGAAGGATCTCGTTACTTATTCGTGTTTGCAACTCGCCGCGAGAAAAAGATTCTTCACTACCTTCAGAATCACAAAATATAAAGCATAAGAGCGAGGAAATGCCCAGTGCTGCAGAAATCAGGAATTGAAAATCTTTTTAAGAACATCCCGGCCGACCTCCCGGCGGAGATAGTCGAGACCATTGCAGGCAACAAAAACTGCCGCATCGAACGCATAGTATCCCGCGGCCATTCATCCCCGGAAAAGGGCGGGTGGTACGATCAGGAGCAGGACGAGTGGGTGCTCCTCCTCTCGGGAGCGGCGACCATCGAGTTCGAGGACGGCGAAGACCTCCACCTCAAACCGGGCGACAGCCTAACCATCAAAGCCCACCACAAACACAGGGTAAAGTGGACCGACCCCGAGGAAAACTCCGTGTGGGTGGCCGTGTTTTTCTGAAAAAAGGGATGCGCCTCAAGCGCACCCCTGTCTTATGTTTGCAGTAATATTTTAAACCGGGTTACCGATTACTCGGCCCCACCTGTTCCATCATATCAATTCCAAGGCTCGAAGCCACCGGCATGGCATTATTCTTATCCACCGTCTGGAAATTGCTTTCCACATACTTATCCGGGTCGCCCATTGAGCCCTGCTTCGTCACCGTTCCCCGCGACTCCACAAGCATCGCCTGCACGACACCCAATTGCAGCAGCTTGACCGATTGCAGCGTCAGAGGGCCGTAACAGAACACAGCCTTCCCTTTTGCCACCACCAGTTCGCCGGGGCAGCCGCCCAAAATAATAAGCCCGTCAACACCGTCGACAGCTCTGCGCACAATCCCCTGCTTCGCCTCACTGGATTCCCTTTCGCTCATCGACTCTGTATCCCCTTCGATAAGGAACCGGACCTCATCCTTTACAGTAATGCCCTTCTCCGCCGCAGCCTCCTTGAGGCCGGAGATGATCCCGGCCTGCTCACCGAAGACGAGGATATTAAACGACTTGCCCCCCGCCTTCTCCGCGGCCAGAGCCGCAAGGCGTTTGCCGATGGCGTTCTCGATCATTGCCTGCGGAGATACCGGAGCCGAGGTCTCGCCGCCCTGCAGCATGAGAATAATAATCGCCAACAGAATAAGCCCGCCTGCCAGCGCGAGTTTTCCCGTCTTGCCGCCGCCGAACTTCCCGACCGGCCGTTTTCTTCTTGTCGAAGCCATGATTCCCCTCTTTCAGACCAAACAGTCCCGCGCCTCTCCACCAATCCGGATCAGTCGGCGCGCCCCATGTCGTACCAGCTCTTCGCTTCGCCCGGATCGACGGCGTCGTTGAAGATCGTCACCTGGTCGATAAAGCCCTTGAAATTACTGACAATGTTGGAACCGCCAGTATCGTAAGCCGCACCGATAATAAGCGAATTGTCATTGCTGTAAAGAGATGTGCCGAGGCCGGTCGTGCTCTTGCTGTCGACCTGCTGCCCGTTCAA
>JAFGWW010000418.1 GCA_016936955.1 Planctomycetota bacterium
AACCCCCGCCAGCGAACGGGGCGACCTTGTCTCCCTCGTCAACGCTTGGCCCGGCCTTGTGTATGACGGGCAGAGCAAGACTTTGAAAGCGGCTGGGGAGTGATTGAAAACAAAACCGAACAAAGAATAAGGATGTCGTGCCCCACAAAAAAATCCCCCTCCAGGACGGAAGGGGATTTTTGTTTTAACCTCGCTCATCCTGAGCTTGTCGAAGGATGGACAGCAAGCTCTCGCATTGCTATCAGATAAAATCTATCTTCATATCCATGCGGGCTTCGAGACATTCTCCCGGCGCGAGGGATACGGTTCCGGCGGTGGGCTCGCCGTCGGCGTAGAGGTTGACGCCGTTGTTGGCGTTGCTTACCGGTTCGATCGCGAAATAGCAGTAATCGAGCGGGTTGTAGCAGACAAGGTGCGAGAGGGTGGGCGAGCAGTCGAAGGTGAGGCGCACGCCGCTCTCGGGCCACTTGATGGTTCCCTTGCCGTCATAACCGCAGGAGCAGAAGTCAAAGAACTGCTCTGTGGTGATCGCCTTGCCGGCGGAGAAGTCGAGTTCCGGGGCCGGGGGTTCGGCGGGACCGGAGGGGATGCAGGGCGTTACGGCGTCGGGGTAAATACCGTGGAAGTTCACGGTCACGATAGCCTGCTCTTCCTTCTCGGTAAGCTGGCGGCTGAAATAGGGATGGTAGCCGAATCCCGCGGGCATGCTTGTCTCGCCGCGGTTCCACAGCATCATCCGCATGGAGAAGACGTTGTTCATGACCTCATACTCGCCGCGCGCCTCGATCGGCCAGGGCCAGTTGAAGTCGGCGTGGTCGGAAGATTTGAAATCGCAGCGGATATAGGTTCCGGTGTTGTCCTCAACGCTCCACGGGCGGGTGCGGGTATCGCCGTGGATGGAATGGATGTCGCCGTTTTTCAGCTCGTAATCCTTGCCTTCCCAGCTGAACTTCCCGTTCTCCACGCGGTTGGAATAAGGGATCATCATCCAGTTGCACCATGTCAGCTCGTGGCTCTCGTCGCGCGCGTCCGGCATGATGGGAAGCTCTTTCCCGTCCTTCTTAGCGTACATGCCAAGCATGCCCGCGCCGTTCTCGGGGGTGAGGATTACCTTTATGATATCGTTTTCGATAATTACATTCTCAGCCATTACAATTCCTTTATGAAATTGGTTGCACATCCGGCGCCAAGTAAAAAAGGGCCGTCCACGGGACAGCCCTGTATTACAGTTTATGCCGTTTTTTGGCAAGCTATTTCAGGAAAAGTTCAACTACCGGAACGTCGACGGCGGGTTTTACAATCGGCAGTTCAATCATTTCATAATCGTCAGCCTCCTTTGCCCCGCTGTTCTGGTGTTGCCAAGGCTCCAGACCCTTAATGCGAACCTCCGACGCGTCGTGCAGGAACTGGGCATACTTGATCTTCCCCCTGAGCCCCTTGAGGTGGATATGCTTGAAGGGCCAGTTGAAGATATGGAGGTAGAGCCGGTTCGTTTCCTTATTATATGTAAGGCGGCAGTCGGCAGGACTTTCATACTCGCTTGCGCCGCAACCGTAGATGGAGCGGCTGTTGTATTTCATCCACTCGCCGATTTTCTCAAGCCTCTCCCGCGCGCGGTAGTCAAACTCTCCCCGCCCGGTAGGCCCCACGTTAAGAAGCAGGTTTCCCCCTTTCGAAACGCCGTCCACCAGCATCCAGATAAGCTGGGTCGGGCTCTTCCACGTCTGCTCGTCGCGGTGGTATCCCCACGAACCCGACAGGGTCTGGCATGCTTCCCACACCTCGGGGTTGCCGTCCTTATCCAGAGGGGCGGTGCGGGGCTGGAACTGCTCAGGGGTTACAAAATCGCCGCAGCCGGGGAGGTCGAGACGGTTGTCAATAATGATGTCGGGGCAGATGCGGCGGATCATGGCGATAAGCTTTTCCGACTGCCAATCCTCGCGCCCCTTCCCGTCCTCGCCGGGAAATGAGAAGTCATACCAGAAGATCTCCGGCTTATAGAGGGTAAGAAGCTCTTCGGTCTGGTTGTAGAGATATTCGGCGTACTTCGTGATGTCGCGGCCCTTCTCCCGCTCGCGGAATTCCTTGTCGTCCCGTTGGGGGTGTTTGCTGTCAATCGTATAGTCGGGGTGGTGCCAGTCGAGGAGGGAGTAATAAAATCCGACCTTGATGCCCTCCGCGCGGAAAGCCTCGACCATGGGCTTGAGCAGATCTTTCCCGTGGGGTGTATTCGGCGCTTTGTAATCGGTGTACTTAGAATCCCAGAGGCAGAAACCTTCATGATGCTTGGTGGTGATTACAAAATACTTCATGCCCGCGTTCTTCGCCAGCCGTGCCCATTCTTTCGGGTCGTAAAGGTCGGGGTCGAAGTGGTCGAAATATTTCTGATAGTTCTCGTTGGTGATGCATTCACGGTTTCTTACCCACTCGTGCCGCGCGGGAAGGGCGTAAAGCCCCCAGTGGATAAAAAGCCCGAATCTGTCTTTCTGGAACCAGCCGGTGTCGCCTTTTCCGTATTTGTGTTCTGGCATCGCATAATCCTCGTATAAAGTTAAAAATTAATAGCCTGACGCATACAGCTTTACTCTGCCACATGGGGTTTGAAAAACAATGAACATAAAAAATTAATTTGTGTCTGATTCACACATTGCTATATATAATCAGTCATATACAAAGGATTTTATTACGGATTGATTTTATGAAAACATCATACGCCAACCTCGACACCCATCTTCTGCTCTGTCGTTTCCACTTTGTGAAGGAATGGACCCACGGAAATCTCTCCGCCCCTTACTGGCGTCTGTACTGGAACCGCTCGCACGGGATGAGTGTTGTTGCCAGGGGGCAGGAGGTGGAGCTTGCTCCAGGGCGTATTGTTCTTATTCCTCCGGATACATCTTATTCGACGCGCCTTACCGATCCGGCGGAGCATCTTTATCTGCACTTCATGCTCAAGTCGCCTTTCTATGCCACGGCGAAAAGGATTTATGAAATACCGGTAAAACCGGAGATCAAAAAATTAACCGAGGAGGTCGCTGCCCTTTGCCTCGCCGATGGGGACGGCCCTTCGTTGCGCCTCTCCCTTCTTTCCGCCTCCCTGATTCATTACAGCCTCGCCGAGCTACCGCCCAAGGTTCTCGATGCGGCCTATAGCGACACCAGGGTTGAAAAAGCTCTCCAATATATGCGCGATAATCTGGAGGCGAAAATTGCTAACGACTTCCTCGCCCGCGAAGCCGGGATGAATACCAATTCCTTTATCAGGCTTTTCAAAGAGATTGTTGGCGAAACCCCGCAGGCCAGATTCGCGCGCATGCGGATTGAACACGCCTGCGTTCTCTTGAGTTACACCGACAAGACCATCGACGAGATCGCCACGGAAACGGGCTTTTGCGATCGCTACCACTTCACCAAGATATTCCGGAAGCTGAGAAAAATCGGGCCCGCCGCCTTCAAACGGGAAATGGAGCCCCTGAGCCAGATTAACCATCACCGGACTTACGACTGATTCTCCCCCACTAACTCTCGATAAGCCCGGTTTGGCTGCATACCTTCCATAAGGTAGCTCTTAAATCCACCCCGCCTGACAATATTGTCACATCCCACTTTTGTAAGCTTGCGCAGCGCATTTATGTACTGCCATTTTTGGGCATTCATGCCCAGAGAGATGAGCTCTGCCCGGGAAGCTTTATGATGATTATACGTTTATATCAATGTAATGATCTAATATTAAAGGGTTTATATGGAATAAGCCGGCTCTTTCCATAATAAAATTCCCCCACGTATTAAAGGTGCGTTTGCAGACATAAATGTGGCTAATTAGATTACACCTACATATATGTAGTTTAAGCGCGAGCAGAAAGGGAGGGATTCTGGAGCTCTAGGTTTAGATAAAGTTAATCAGCATAATGTCTTATAAACATTAACCCGCAAAAATTATTTCTGGCACAGCCTTTGTTTATTACTCAGCGTATTTGGTACCGAGTGCTTAGCCGGCACAGCGCTGGGGAAATAGCTAAGAGGTAAGTAGCAAGAGGCAAAACGACTGTTTAACTAAAATTAGAAATAAGCTTGTCCAAAAGGAGGAAGAAAGCCTATGGGTAGAGCCTGAAGCAGGGCGTGACGCTTTCCCAGGCAGTCAAGACCTTCGCAGGATTCACTCGACGCTCAATTGCCGGTCGAATCAGCGCGGGGGCACAAAGAGAAAATTTCGGTTCAAAAAAACTCTCCAAATCCTTCCCACTCCAATTATCTGCCTGGGGAAGCGTCAAACCCGCGACAAGGGTATGAAATCCTGATCGAGTGTTTTGGGATTTCATTGGTTGTAAAAATTCATGGGCTGGGCTGGAGCGTCGAGGCGCTTCCATGGCCTGAAATTATTCAGGCTTCTTTTTTTGGCCTGGCAAAGTTATGAAAGGAATATCGAAGTGAGACGCATAGGACTTTTACTTTTTATGCTTGGTCTTCTCACCGTAGCCTTCCCCGTAGCGGGTTGGTGCGGAGATGAAGCCGCTGCTGCGGTTGATACCGTTGCTGCTGCTGCTACAGAAGAAGCGGCCCCGACACCTCTGGAAGCGGCTAAAACCGAATTGCAGAACAACATCAACATCGTCTTCACCTGCGTTGCCGCCTTCCTGGTCTTCTTCATGCAGGCCGGTTTTGCTGCGGTCGAGGCGGGCTTCACCCGCGCGAAGAACGCATGTAACATCATCATGAAAAACGTTATGGACTTCTCCATCGGCACCATTGCCTGGTGGGTTATCGGCTTCGCTATCATGTTTGGTGCCGGTAATTCTTACTTTGGTGGTGGAAGTCATATAGCCGCTTCTGATTACGCTGACGGCTCTTCACTAAACTGGACCTTCTGGATTTTCCAGTGCGTCTTTGCCGGAACCGCCGCGACCATCGTCTCTGGCGCCATGGCTGGCCGTACCAAGTTCACCAGTTACCTCGCCTACAGCGCGGTTATCTGCGGCTTCATCTATCCTATCAGCGGTCACTGGTCTTGGGGCGGTCTCTTTAGCGCTGGCGAAGGCTTCAGCGCTGGTTGGCTCTGGGATGCTGGTTTTCTTGACTTCGCCGGCTCGACCGTCGTTCACAGCTGCGGTGGCTGGCTCGCCCTTGCTGGTGCCATCACCCTCGGTCCCCGTATCGGCAAGTATGGCCCCAACGGCGAATCCAAGGCTATCCCGGGCCACAACATCCCGCTCGCGTCCCTTGGTGTCTTCATCCTCTGGTTCGGTTGGTTTGGCTTTAACCCTGGTAGCCAGACTGCTGGTGTTGTTGAAATAGGCTACATCGCCATGACCACCAACCTTGCCGCCGCTGCCGGTGCCATCGGTGCCATGATCATGGCCTGGATCAAGTTCGGCAAGCCCGATACCTCGATGACCCTCAACGGTGTTCTCGCCGGTCTCGTAGCCATCACCGCCGGTTGTAACTGTGTAAGCCCCACCGGTGCGGTTATCATCGGCTTCGCCGCCGGTATTCTGGTTGTTCTCGCGGTCGAGTTCATCGACAAGGTTCTCAAGATCGACGACCCCGTCGGTGCGGTCAGCGTCCACGGCGTCTGCGGTGCCTTCGGTACCCTCGCTCTCTGCTTCTTCCAGAATGCCCCCGCAGAAGACTACAGCGCCATGAGTCAGCTGATGGTTCAGCTCCAGGGCGCTGGCACCATGTTTATCTGGGCCTTCGGTTGCGGTATGATTCTCTTCAACCTGATCAAGTACACCATCGGCCTGCGCTGCAGCCGTGACGAAGAGATCCGCGGTCTGGATATCGGTGAACACGGTAACGAGGCTTACGCCGGGTTCCAGATCTTCATCAGTCAGTAATCGGTACGATATACAGTCGTGAGGCAAAATCGCATAACACGGAACATGGACGGTAACAATCTGGGGTGAACAACACGCGGCGCCGGAGCGCGATTTCCGGAGAGGTCGCGGGAAAGAAAAAGGAAAGGTTCGTGTTCTGAAAAATTTGGGTGGCGGGGCCGGGGGTCCGTTTCCCCAGCCGCAGATCTTCGGCTCCAATACCCTTTGCGTTAGAAGTGGACCGATTACCAAAAGCTCATGGCCAGATGGCCGTTGAAGAAGAAAGGAAGTAAAGGAAATGAAGCTCATAACCGCATATATCCAGCCAGAAAAGCTCAATGATGTAAAGCAGGAGCTCTACAAGGCTGAGATTCACAAGATGTCTGTAACCAATGCCCTTGGTTGCGGACAGCAGAAAGGGTACCACGAGTCTTACCGCGGCGTCGATATGGAAGTAAACCTTCTCAAGAAGCTCCGTATCGAAATTGCGGTAAACGAGGAATTTGTGAAGAAGACCATCGACGCCATCGTGGCCGGCGCCCGTACCGGCAACATCGGCGACGGTAAGATCTTCGTCACTTCTCTCGACGAGTGCTACCGCATCCGCACCGGCGAGACCGGAAAAGATGCCATAGGTTAATGATCAACCCAAAGGCGGCGGGGGCTCTCATGGGCTCCCGCCGTTTTTCTCTTCCCGGTTGCGGCAAAGGTTCTTTTCGCTGAATAAAAGAATTTTTCCTGCGCCCGGTTAGGGGCGTCACACGAAACCTACAAAGAAAGCAAACACGCTTTCATTGAGCATATCCGAATGTCAAAGGCTTTTTTGCTGTTCGGATATGCTCGAAAAAAACAACCTCACGACCGTTTAACTGTCTCCCAATTGAAGCTTTGCTTCATTCAGTTTTCCGGCTTGTGAGGTTGTTTTCATTTTCAGGCTGTACGCCAGAATAGAAGAGTCTTCTTCTACTTCCGCGCCTTTTCGGCACGCAGGCTTTTTACTACAATTACGCTCTCCACAATCATCCACACTTCCAGCGCGAGAATTATTCCTCCCACCGAGAAGAGCAGCCAGTTTATCCCTTCCTTTGCCGTGTAGAATTCGTGCAGCTTCATGCAGAGCGCAGAGCCGGTGAGGATGATCATGAAAACCATGGGTGCTGCCGTGAAGATGGCGCGGATCTCCTTGCGTATCAGATAGACGGTCAGGACGAGAAGCGCAAGCCCGCCGAGAAGCTGGTTGACCGTGCCGAAGAGGGGCCAGAGTTTTTTCGCGCCCGACCCGTCGCTGCTTGAAAAGGCGAGGGCGGCGGCGCTCAGGACGGCCACGGAGGTTGCGGCGTGCCTCCCGCCAAGAGCCTTGATCTTCACCGTCGAGGCGAGTTCTGCAATTACGTAACGCTGGATGCGTGTGGCGCTGTCGAGGGTGGTTGCCGCGAAAGAGACGAGGAAAACCGAGAGCAGGGTTTCGATAAACTTGACCGGCAATCCAGTCTCTGCAATCATGTTTGTCCCGCCAATCACGAATGGCGCGAGAACCGAACCGTTCGCCGCTTTCCAGCTTGCGTACTGCTTGCCGTAAGCCGCCACGCCGGTCAGGATTGAGCCGTCGGCCTGCTTGAGCCCCATCCCAAGGCCGCCCGCAATTGCTCCGATAACCAGAACGGCGAGCACCCCTTCAATAAGCATCGAGCCGTATCCGACAAAGAGGGCGTCCTTCTCGCTTGCGATCTGCTTGGAGGTAGTGCCGGAACTGGCAAGGCAATGGAAGCCGCTGATCGCGCCGCAGGCGATGATGACAAAAAGGAATGGCCAGATGGGAGGCGCGTCGGCCACAGTAGTGTTGAGGGCGGGGGCGGAGAGATCCGGCCGGGCAAGGATGATTCCTAACGTGAGCAGACCCATGGCGATAAGGAGTTGGAAGGCGTTGATGTAATCGCGCGGCTGGAGCAGCACCTGCACCGGCAAGGTGGAGGCGATGTAAATATAAATGAAAAGCAAAGCCATCCAGATGATGAGCGGTGTAATGCTGAAGCCGAGGATGGAAAACTGCGGGTCGGGTATGGTTACCGGGTAATACTGGCCGAGGACCATGGTTCCATACATCAAGCCCACCGCGACCAGCCCTAGAATGCGGTGGTCCATATTCTTTTTATAAACGAGATGGCCGAGAACGAGGGCGATGGGGATCTGGCTCCAGACGGGGATGATGGAGACCGGGAATTTTTGGAAAAGCTGGGCGATAAGCATGGCGAAAATCGCGATGACGATCCAGATGGCGAAGAAGATTATAAGCATGAAAAGGATGCGCGCCCGTGGGTTGAGGATCTCCCCGGCGAGGTCGCCAATGGTGCGCCCGCGGTTGCGCATGGAGATTACGAGGGCGCCGAAGTCGTGAACCGCGCCCATCATGATGCTGCCGAAAAACACCCAGAGCACGGCCGGGAGCCAGCCCCAGATCAGGGCGAGGGCAGGCCCGACAATGGGACCGGTGCCGGCGATGGTGGTGAAGTGGTGTCCGAAAAGGACAAAGCGGTTGGCGGGGGCGAAGTCCACGTCGTCGCGCAGAGCCTTGCTTGGAACCTCTGCCTCGGGGTCGATTTTGAAAATTTTCCGCGCGAGAAAACGCCCGTAAGTATGGTATGCCCCATAATAACCGGCAAAGAGAAGAAGCACCAGCACCAGCGTATTCATGATATCTCCGGTATCTATTTAATTTGTCCCGTTTGAAAACGGGGTGTGAAAGAAGGATTATACCGCTTTGCTTCGACAAGGCAAAATTCATTTTGCCGAGCCAGACATTGGTGTATAATCCGGTAGACCGTATTTGACAGGCCATAATATTGGAGCAGCAATGAATCCTGAAACGTGCAAACTTTTTCTCGATATGGTTAGGAAAACCTCGGCCGCGCCGATCTCGGCGGTGGAGAGCGTGGCGGGTGAACAGCCCCAGTCCATCCCTTCGTTACTGGTGACGGAGCACGGCGGCGAAAAGAGCAAGATTCTCGATATCCTCTCCGACCTTTACGGCGTCCCGGCGGTCGACCTCGACGACGAACTGGTGGAAACGGAGACATTCAAGGAAATCAGCCCTGACCTCTGCATGCGTTGCCTCGCCCTCCCGCTGCGCCTTGAGGAGGGACACGCGATCGTCGCTTTCGCCGACCCGGAAAATATCCGCTCGGTCGACGACATCCAGGCCGCAATAGGCAAGCCCCTGCGCAGCCGCGTTGCCCTGTCTTCCGACATTTACAAATACCTGCAGATGAACGGTGAACTCGACTCGGTAAACGAGCTGGTGGCCGAGATTCTCAAGGCCGAGGACGGGGAGGAGGAACCCCCCATCAGGCTCAGCACCCAGAGCGAGGCGATGAACCCGGTGGTCAAGCTCCTCGACCGCGTAATACAGGATGCGGTCAGGCGCAAAGGCCTCCACCTTTACATCATCCCCTTCGGTGGTGAGGAGGACACCCGCGTCCGCCTCAGCCTTGAGGACAAGATCGTGGAGACCCACCGTTATCCGGCGCGGCTCCACGCAAAACTCGTCAACCGCCTTCGCGTTCTCTGCGACCTTGTGGGCAAGGACAAGCGCGTCCCGCAGAACGGGGCATACCTCACCCTTATCGATGGGGTGAAGCACCGCATTGACGTAATGATAACCCCCGCGCCGGCGGGTGATGCGATCACCATCTTTTTCGACCAGGCCGTCTCCATCCCCGAAGGCGGTTCGGAAAAACCTCTCTGCGCCCAGTGCGCCTACGAACTCAAGCGGCAGTGGAAGTTCTGCCCCAATTGCGGTAAGTCGGTAAAATAATCGCTTTCTGGTTTATGAATGATGCAACGAAAAAGGGTGCCTCACCGGGCACCCTTTATGTTTGACAGGTGGAAAGTAGCGCTATTTTGTCGAAAAGGTTCCCTTGCCGGGATTGTTGTCCTTGGGCTTGAGTTCATCCTTCCCTTCTTCGTTATTCCTGAAAATTCTGGTGGTGGGATAGGCGAAGTCGATTGTCGGATGGCCGATGAAGGCGTCGAGAATGCTCTCCGAAATCCGGTGGGCGGTGGTGCGGCGCTGGCGCACAGGCGAGAGGTAGCGCAGGGTAAGCTCCACCCCCTGATCGGCTATGGAGGTGTATACGATGGGGCGCAGGTTCTCGTAGTGGATGGCGTACTCGCGCTGCATCTCGGAGATCTGCCGGTTCACCTCTGATTCGATCTTGTCCGCTTCTTCCGACGCCTGCTCAAACATGATCTCCTTGGCCAGTTTCCAGTCGCTCTCGAAGGTGACCACGGTGGTTAGCTCGTTCCAGATAAAAGGGAAGCCCTTGGTGTAATTGAAAATGGTCTGCCGGAAAAAGTGGCTGTTGGGGATAATCATCATGCGCCCCGTGCTTTGGTCGGCCTTGACCCAGTTACCCACCTCCAGCAGTGAGGTCTGGAAGAGGCTGATGTCGATCACGTCGCCGAGCTTGTCCATGACCTCGATCCTGTCACCGATATCGAAGGGCTTCTTGATAATAACGAGGAGCCAGCCCACCATGCAGAGAAGCGATTCCTGCAGGCTTAGGGCGATGCCCGCACCGATGATACCCAGGAAGACGCTGATGTTGCCGAGGTGACCGGCCCAGATCAGGGCGGCGGAGATGATAAAGACAAACAGCCCGCCCCAGATGATTGCGCGGCGGATCTTGTGGCGCATCTCGATGGTGGTGGCGTTGCGGAGGAAAACTTTCTGAAGGCTTATCGAGATAAGGTAGGTGATGACAGCCGCAAGCAGGGTCATGTAAATGCTCTGGTAAAGGTCGCCCGAGAGCGCGCCTTTACTGGAGATCCATACCTTGGTCAGGATGGCGAGTTCAAGCAGCAGGATGATATATCCCATGATGCGCACATTGGCCCGGCGGGAGCGGGTGGCGTCGTGGCGGAGCATTCTGCGGCGCGCAAAGAGATATCCAACAATCCCGCATACAACGAGGATGGCGGAGACAGTAAGGTTGAGCTTATGGTCGGATTCCGAGAGCCACTCCATAAACGCTTCGATCATTTTTATCCTCTGCTTATTTCTGGTTAAGTTCCCAGTAAAATGTGATGGTTATTTTATGCAGACTGCACAAAGCACCGCAAGGGCTTAAAGCCATTTCTTCTTTTTGAAAAAGCGGAGCATGCAGATGGCGATAATTAACATGACCCCAAGGATCATAGGGTAGCCGAAGGCCAGTTTGGTTTCCGGTATGTTCTCGAAATTCATCCCGTAAATGCCCGCGATAAAGGTGAGGGGAATGAAGATCGTCGAGACGATGGTCAGGGTCTGCATGATGGAATTCATGCGGTTGCTGATGCCGGACATGTAGAGGTCAAGCAGGCCGGAAGAGACGTCGCGCTGGCCGTCGATAGTATCGATAGTCTGGATTGCGTGGTCGTAAAGGTCGCGCAGATAGGGCCTGCATTCGCGGGAGAAAAACTCCCCGTCGTCGCGGATCAGGGTTGAAGCCAACTCGCGCAGGGGCCAGGTGGCTTTCCTTATTTTAAGCAGGTCGCGCTTGAGCTTGTGGGTGCGGTGCAGCAGAAGCTCCGAAGGGTTGGAAGAGATCTCGTGCTCGATGACCTCGATCTGCTCGCCCATTTTTTCAAGCGTTATGTAATAATGATCAACGATAAAATCAAGGATGGTATAGAGAAGATAATCGGCGCCCATCTCCCGCACCTTGCCCAGACCCTTGCGAATGCGCTCGAGCAGGGGATCGAGAACCCCGTCGTTCACTTCATGGAAAGAGATCACCGTGTTGCCGAAAAGCAGAAGGCTGACCTGCCGATATTGCGGCCTGTCGTGAGAGTCCAGCATGATGCGTTTGATAGTGACGAAAAGTTTTCCGTCCGAGTCGTCATGCTTGGGGCGGTGGTTGGTGTTGAGAATATCCTCGATAATCAGCGGGTGGAAATTGAACCGGTCAGAGAACTTCTCTATCAGGGCGGTATCCCCGAGGCCGTCCACCTTGAGCCAGTTCACCCCGTCTTCCGGAAGGGAGGAGGAGATGGTGAAATAATGGTTCTCCGTGAAGTTGTTGTCCCTGTCGTAATGGTAGAGGGTGAGCTTGGTCGTGGTCGGATGGTCTCCGCGCAGGATCTGCGCCCCTGAAGGATATTCGGTTTTCCCGTTACTGCTCATCGTCAATCCTCATTATCTCAGCCGGTCCGGGCGCGCGGGTATGGACAGCGCGACATACAGAAAGTATATCAAAGGAAGGTGCTTATGGCTCGAAAAAATACGGGCGGGCGTGTTTTTCGGGTGTTCTAAAATTTACCGATGCGCACGCGGATGTAATCGTAAATCGATTGGGCGATGCTTATTCCCTTGTGGCAGGATTCCATGCCTTCGAATCCGGGGGAGGAATTAACCTCGCAGATCTTGAAGTGGTCGCCGTCGAAGAGGAGGTCTACGCCCGCGACGTCGAGGTCGAAAATGCGGCTTGCTTCCGTGGCCAACCATTCAATTTCGGGTGTCATCTTGTAAGCGCTGGTGGTGCCTCCGCCGGAGAAGTTGGCTTTGAACGACCCTTCCGGCGCGGTGCGCTTCATGCAGGCGATGGCGCGGCCGCCGATGGTGATTACGCGCAGGTCGCGGCCCGTGCTGTCGGAGATGAATTCCTGCAGGATAAGAATTACCCCGCTGTTGGTTACGTTTATGAGGT
>JAFGWW010000419.1 GCA_016936955.1 Planctomycetota bacterium
ATGCGCTTCCGCCCATGCTGCATGTTGAGGGCAACAAGCTCAAGACCGCCGACGGCAAGGAAGTCTGGCTTCAGGGGCTCGCGATTGCCAGCCTTGAGTGGGGTGCCGGTGGCGACAATATCCTGAAATCTATCGGCATTGCCATCGACGACTGGAAAGCCAACTGCATTCGCCTCGACCTGCGCGAACATTTCTACAAGGGCATCGGCCCCTACCAGAAGGACGGCGGGGCGGGTTATCGCCAGCTTGTCGAGGACGCGGTTAATCTCTGCGCAAGCAAAGGCGTATACATCGCCCTCGACCTGCACCGCTTCCGCGCTCCGGAAAAGCAGGATGTAGAGTTCTGGCAGACCGTTTCCGAGAAATACAAGAATCATCCGGCCGTCATCTTTGAACTCTTCAACGAGCCCCACGATGTTCCGTGGAACGTCTGGCGCGATGGCGGCGTTGTTTATGACAAGAAGACTGCCGAAAATGTTGCGGCCGAGAACAAGGAAGCGCTCAAGAAGTTTGAGACCGTCGGCATGCAGAAGCTGGTTGATGTTGTCCGCGAGAGCGGCGCCAAGAATATCGTTGCCGTGGGCGGCCTTGACTGGAGCTATGACCTTTCCGGAATCCTCAAGGGCTTTGCCCTCGACGACAAGGGCGGCAATGGCATCATGTACGTCACCCACGTCTACCCGTGGAAGAGCGACTGGCAGAATAAGTTTTTGGTGGTTGCGGAAAAGTACCCCCTCTTCATCACCGAGGTCGGTTGCATGGAAAAGCCGATGCCGTGGCAGAAGACGACCGAAAACCCCCACACCTGGGCGCCCGACATGATAGGCCTGATCCAGAAGTACAAGCTCAACTGGACCGGGTGGTGCTTTCATCCCAAGTCCTCCCCCTGTATCCTTTCGGACTGGGAATATACCCCCACGCCATATTGGGGCGCGTATGTAAAGAAGGCTCTGGCTGGCGAACAGTTTGAGATGAAGAAGATGCGCTAGTAGAGTTTGAAGCAAAAGAAAACGCCCTTCCGGTAAAACGGGAGGGCGTTCTTATTTGAGGATTCTTTTTTTTACAGGCTTTTGAGCCACTCGAGGGTTTTGCGCAATCCTTCCTCAAGGTCGGTTGCCGGGGCGAACCCGGTGAGTCTGTGAAGTTTATCCGAAGAACCGAAGCGCCGCTCAACTTCAAAGTCGTAGCGACCTTCCGGCGCGTCGATCATCTTGATCTCTGATTTGGAACCCGCAACCTTCACGATCATCTCGGCGAGTTCGCCAATGGTGTGCTCGCGGTTGTTGGAGATGTTGACTATCTCCGCCCCGCCGATTTTATCCGCCGCCCTTATAACCGCCTCGATAACATCGTCGATATAGGTGAAGTCGCGGGTCTGCTTGCCGCTTCCGAATACGGTGATGGCCTGTCCCGCGACAGCCTGCTCGAAGAAGCGGGGGATTACCATTCGCGTGTCCTGTCCCGGGCCGTAAACGTTGAAGAAGCGGAGAGAGACCGAGTCGAGGTTCTTCTCCTGGAAAAGGCTTTTGAGAAAGATCTCGTTGAAGCGTTTGGCGATTGAGTAACTCGAGCTGGGGCTTACGAAGAATTCTTCGTCAAGGGCGCGCTCGATTGCGGCTTTGCCGTAGACGCCGCTGGTGGAGGCATAGATGGTTTTCGAGACTGCGTGCTTTACCGCTGCCTTCGCCACGTTCTGCATCCCCGCACCCTCGGTTTCCATGGTCTCCACCGGATTGTCGGCGACCACGTCCACGCCGAGGATGGCGGCGAAATGAAAGATCGTGTCGCAGCCTTTGGCGAGTTCGCTAACCGCCTTCTCGTCCCGCACGTCGCCCTCTACCAGATTTATTTTGCGGATAACCTCTTTGGGCAGCTTGTTGCCCCTGAGGAAGTTGTCGAGCACTGTCACCTCATGCCCGTCGTTTGCGAGTCTTGTGGCGAGGTGGCTGCCGATAAATCCCGCGCCGCCGGTTACCAGAGTTTTCATTGGAGACCCCCCTTTGGCTTCATGATAGACCGTCTTGCGCTTTTGTCAACATGAATGAAAAAAGCCCCGCCAGATGACGGGGCCCCTGTTTGGTTTTCAGGTTTGGGGTTATTTTTCAAAGAGCTTGCTGGAGAGGGTGTCCCAGTTTACGGACTCGATCTCGGCGTCAGTGATGACTTCCATGGACTTGAACTTTTTGAACTCCTCGGCGTCAGCAAACTCGACATACTCGAGGTATGTCCACGGAATCGACGGCGCTTCGTCGTCAATGCATTCGCGAAGGCGTTCGCTTGCCCTGTCCATGCGCTTGCGCATGTCTTCGTGTACGCGCGCGGCCTTGTCTATCCGGCGTGCGACGTTCTTGAGGTTGTTGGCTGAATCCTTGAACCGGCGGGCCAGTTCCTTCAGCAACTCCTGCCTTTTCTTTTCTTTATCTATCATGGCTGTGCTCCTTGGCAGTATCACTTGCTCATTTGTTCCTGTTTTATTATCGGTGGAGGGGTGCCGCCTCTTTACCCCATTTTTTTGTGCTTTTTGAGGTAATTTTGAATCTTTTTATTTAAGCCCGATAATGATATGGGTAAAGTCTTTAACAGTCTCTTCCGCGCTCGGAAAACCCCTTTCTGAAGCTGTTTTTATGCTTTTTTATCCACCTTAAAAAATGCTGAAAAGAGGCGGATTTCCGAATCGCGTTGGAAGGTAGAATGCCTTGGGGGCATGGTTTATAAAACAAACCGCCCTCTTCCGTTGCGGGAGAGGGCGGGATGGATATGGATGCCGGTCAGTAATCAGAGCTGGTCCTTGTCCTCGTCGCGGAGGGCGCAGAACTCGCCGCACATGCTGCAGCGGTCGTTTTCGGAAGACTGTACCATGGCTCGGGACGCCTGTGCTTTTTTCGGGTCGATTGCGAGCTCGAACATCTTTTCCCAGTCGAAAGCCTTGCGCGCGCGGCTCATCGCGTCGTCCCAGTCACGGGCATTGGGGATGCCGTTGGCTATGTCGGCCGCGTGGGCGGCGATGCGGCTGGCGATAACGCCTTCATGGACGTCCTGCTCGTCGGGGAGGCGAAGGTGCTCGGCCGGGGTGACGTAGCAGAGGAAGTTGGCGCCGGTAGTCGCGGCGAGGGTTCCGCCGATCGCGCCAACGAGGTGGTCGTAACCGGGGGCGACGTCCGTGACCAGCGGGCCGAGGACATAGAAGGGCGCGTTGTCGCAGGCGCGCTTTTCCATCTGCATCTGCGCTGCGATCTGGTGGAAGGGGACGTGGCCGGGGCCTTCGATCATTACCTGCACGCCCTTGGCCTTTGCACGGCGGGCGAGGTCGCCGAGGGTGTAAAGCTCCTCGATCTGGGCGCGGTCGCCCGCGTCGGCCAGAGCTCCGGGGCGCAAAGCGTCACCGAGGCTGAGGGTGCAGTCGGTGGCGCGGCACATGTCGATTACTTCATCGAAACGCTCGTAGAGCGGGTTCTGCTGATTGTTGGCGGCCATCCATCTGGCAAGCAGGCTTCCGCCACGGCTGACCACGCCGCAGATGCGCGGGTTGTTGCGGAGGTGCTCCACCGCCTGCAGGGTGATTCCGCAGTGGACGGTGACGAAGTCTACCCCGTCCTCGACGTGGAGGCGCACAGCCTCAAGCATGTCTTCCGCCGTCATCTTCTTGAAGGGGTTGCCGCGATGGATCGCCATATAGCCGGCTTCGTACATGGGGACGCTGCCGAGGGAGACGGGGCAGTTTTCGCGAACATGTTTGCGGATGCCGCGGAGGTCGCCGCCGGTGGAGAGGTCCATCACCGCGTGCGCCCCTGCGTCGACCGCGGCCTTGAGCTTGCGGAGTTCCATCTCGATATCGCACTTGTCCGGGCTGGTGCCGAGGTTGGCGTTGACCTTGACCGTCAACCCGTCGCCGACGGCGCAGGGGAGGGTGAGGTCGTGGCCGGTGGCCCACGGAATTACGGCCGTGCCGTCGGCGATCATGGCGCAGAGCTTTTCTACAGGCACCTTCTCGATGGCGGCGGTCTTTTCAATTCTCTGGTCGGACTTTCCCGCCCGTGTTGCGTCGATCAATGTCATCAAATTCATTCCTCTATAATGCGCGCCACGTGCGGCGCGTTGCGTTATGTGTTGTCCTTGCCCTTCAGTCGTCGAAGCGCATGTCCCTCATTCTGGTTCCGTTGCGGGAGCAGTGTTCGGCGAAGAGGCTGCGGTAGTTGCCGTCAACATGCCCGGACGGGTCGATGCTGAGTTCGTGGCAGATGGCGGAGATGGACTCCTCGCTCTCCCCCTCGATCTCGATAAAACATCCGATCTCGGGCAGAAGGTCGAGGGCGATTTCGCAGTTGCGATAGGTCCAGTGGTGTCGCCTTTTTTCGTAAAACCAGGTTATCTCATAACCGAGGGCGTTGAGAAGCTTGATCCCGTCCTCGGCCGATTCGGCCTTCATCTCGATTTCCTGCCGGCTCTTGAACTTTCCCTCTTCCGACGGAAGCTTGACGGTGAAGAGCGCCGCCTCGCCGCCGCCGACGGTTCTGATACGCAGGAGCATCTGCTCGCCCTTGAGGCGCTCGTCTTCCGTGTCGAAACACCAGTTGCGCTCGTGGACGTCGCCTTTGTCGTGGGCGCCCAGCGACGCGAGACGACCAGCAATCTCTTCCCGTCCGGAAATCGGTATTTTGCACTCAAGCTCTATCTTCATCGTAAAAACTGTCTTACCTTATAAGCTGGCTGATAGCCTTGAATTCGCTGGTTCCGGCAACGCGCAGAAGCTCGAAGAGCACGCTCTCGGTGCAAGTGATGATGCCGCCAGCCTGCCTGATCCTGTCGAGGGCGATTTTGCGGTTCTCGTCCTTGCGGCTACCGACCGCGTCGGCGACTACGTGAACCTGCACGCCCTGCTCCATAAGGTCGAGGGCGGTCTGGAGGACGCAGACGTGGGTCTCGATTCCGAAGATGACGGCCTGGTCGCAGTCGAGATCGTCGATCACATTCATGAACTCGTCGCAGCCCGCGCAGCTGAATGACATTTTCTCAACCCTTGTGGCCGAGGCGAGCAGGGGCTCGAGTTCGGCCGTGGTGGGGCCGAGGCCTTTGGGGTATTGCTCACTCACAATCATTGGCAGGTGCAGATGGGAAGCGCACTTCACCAGCCGCGTGCTGTTTGCAAGAACCTCTTCCCCGTTCGAGATGGCGGGAAGAAGTTTCTCCTGAATGTCGACGACAATAAAGAGCGCGTCTTCACGCTTGAGCAGAGTTTCGTTATCCATATTCCTATACCTCACAGAGTTTATGAAACCGCGAAACAAGAGTGGCAGTATATACGCTGCCGCCGGAAATCTCCACTAAAAAGGGCGGAAAGACGGGATGAATTCCCCCTAAATTATTGCGCCATAGCGGATTAGGGGTTATTTGCATGCGGACAGGCAGGGGCACGGAGGCCATAAATCGCAAAAGAGCGGGCAAAGGTGTTGCGCTCATCCCCGCAAGCAAATAGGATCAACCCCGCTTTGGTTCTTTAGTTATTGCACCTTTATAAGATGGATCGCCAGTGCAGAATAAACCTGTCTCCCCGGATTATGAACTGATCGACGCTGGCGCGCATCTGCGTCTTGAGCGTTTCGGTGGTGTCAGGGTTTTGCGCCCCGCGCCGATGGCGGGGTTTTCGGCGAAGCTTTCGGCGGAAGAGATTTCCCGTGCTGATCTTGTCTTTTCCAAGAACGAGAAGACGGGCGTCTGGAGCGGTGGGGAGAAACTCCCCGAGCCGTGGGTCTTTGATGCAGGGCCGGTCACCTTCTGCCTTGCCCCCTCG
>JAFGWW010000420.1 GCA_016936955.1 Planctomycetota bacterium
CCCGGGGTGAGGAGCGAAGCGACGAGGGGCAGAGCCCCTATGAGATCAGAATTCGGGAAAGGATGCGGGAAGATAAAAGCCCGCAGAACCGCCAGCGTCGTAAAGCTTCTCCAAACTTTTCAGGAATTTGGGAATATGCCCTAAAACACCCGATTTCCTACGACCACAATTCGGGAAAATTTACGATCAGAATTATGTACGTAACAATTACTCTTTCGTTTCCAGTTCTTGCTTTTTGCCGCCTTTGACCGCATAGTAAAGACCTACAATTATAAACAATCCTCCAAGGATAAGCCCAACTATCTGCCCTGCGGCGTAAGCTTCATTACCTGATTCTGGATTATTACCCATAAGTTTATTTGCAATAATAGCTATACCCCAAAGAGCAAGCAAACCACCTAGAATCCTTTTCACCATTCCTCTCTCCTAATTTGTTTAACTTATACCAAAGTATTCCTTGTGAGTGTCTATATTTAAACAATGAAATAATTTACTTTCATTCAGACCAAAGTCCCTAGCTCGGTGCAGTGCACTGGGAATGGTTCGTTTTCTCCTCGAATGACTTTTTGGACGGCATGGCAAGTGTAAATCCTATCCAATATGATCGGAAAACTTTACATGATTAAGCTCCCAAACATTTCCTCTATCGTGAAAATTAGGAGAAAAGATAAAAGGATTCTGTTCTTCTAAAGCCAAAATGGCTCTTTTCACATCTTTCCTCTTGTCAGATCCTTCAGGTAGCTTTGAAAGAAGCTCTTTTATCTGTGTAAGATTTTTTTTGTCCTGTAGAAAAACAAGAGCCCAGAGAGAAGAGTATACTACTTCCCATGATCTATCCTGTAGTAAATATAAGTATATTGCCACAGCTTCATGGCATTTCTTTCCTTCACCCGTAAGAATATTCAAACAGCGAATCTTTCCTATCTTTCGAGATATCTTACCATCCATAATACAAGAAATCACCGTTGCAAATGCATTACGTTTAGTCATAATGCCAGCTGCAACATCACCTATTTTAACACTAGGGCTATTCAGGAGAGAAGCCAAGTCGGTCACACTAAGTGATTGAAGGCGCGTTTCCAGCTCTTCATACCCCAGCCCCTTATATTTTGATTCATCCGTCATTGTATTTCCTTTTGTAATTATAAATCATCATCTATTAACAATAGGTGACAGGTGCAAATTACCTACGCCCGCGGGTGGCACTGATTACTTGTAATCAGTGTCCGCAGGACAGAAAGTAAAGGTTCCCCGATTGGCGCGCCTGTAATGATATCATCGCATCCTGTTCATCGACTCGCCGGAATAATCTTTCTGTTGCTTTGCAACCCCGATTGAATATTCAATCGGTGCCACCCGGGTGCCCCCGGTTTTTAAACCGCCTCAGCACAAGTAGCAGCCGTTGAAGCTTGAATCTGCCCTATAACCTACCCCTGCCTTCCTGCTGCCGTATATGATAGGCATACATGCCGGGTTGTGCAATTGAAAGAATCCCCGCAACTGCGCCACCCCGGCCGGAGCCCGGCTGGCAATATAAATGTCTGCGCTGCCCGTCCACTATATTGAAATAGCCCTGCATTATACATATTATGAAAGTCTCTCATTGATAATCAGGGCAGGTTATGCTTTTCAATTCATACACCTTCTTCATCTTCTTTGCCGTGGTTCTGCTTGTGAGCAGGCTGATCGGCAATTGGACTGCCCGTAAAAGTTTTCTGCTTCTGGTAAGCTATCTCTTTTACGCCGCCTGGAACCCACCCTTTGTTATCCTGCTCTGGATCTCGACCCTTATCGACTGGTTTGTTTCCAAGACAATAGCCGCCACCAACAACAGGCACCGCAAATTCGTTTTTCTTCTGATCAGCCTTTTTGTAAATCTCGGGATGCTGGCTTATTTCAAATACGGCACCTTTGCCATCGAGAATTTCAATGCCTTCTCTGACGCTCTCGGCCTCGGCTTGCATTGCGGGAAAATGGATATTATTCTCCCGGTGGGCATCTCGTTCTATACCTTCCAGACCCTTTCATATACGTTGGACGTGTACTTCGACCGCATCAAGCCCTGGAGCTCTTTTCTCGATTACGCCCTGTATGTAACCTTTTTCCCCCAGCTCGTGGCGGGGCCGATTGTGCGCGCGCCGGAATTTCTTGAACAATGCAAGGAACCGCGCAAGGGAACGAGCAGCCAGATCGGGTGGGGTTTATGTCTCTTTATAATCGGGCTTTTTGCCAAAGTTGTTCTTGCCGATTTATTCTGTGCCCCCACCGTGGAGAAAGTTTACAACCATAGCAATATGGTCGGGTTCCTCTCCGCCTGGACAGGCACCCTGGCCTTTGCCATGCAGATTTTCTATGATTTTTTCGGATACTCCACCTGCGCCATCGGCGTTGCCCTCTGTCTCGGGTTTGAATTGCCCGACAACTTCCGCTTTCCTTACGCCGCCTGCGGGTTTTCCGATTTCTGGAAACGCTGGCATATCAGCCTCTCCTCTTGGCTCCGCGATTACCTTTACATCCCCCTCGGCGGAAACCGGAAGGGCCCTGGCCGCACCCATATCAATCTGATGCTGACCATGCTGCTCGGAGGTTTGTGGCACGGCGCATCGTGGATGTTTGTAATCTGGGGCGGCCTGCACGGGCTATACCTGATCGGCGAGAAAATGCTTTGCGAATCTTCCATTGCAAAATGGAGAATATGGCAGAGCTTTGTGGGGCAACTTTTCCTTACCCTTCTCACTTTCTTTCTGGTCTGTATTACCTGGGTCTTTTTCAGGTCGGGGGATCTTACTACTGCTTTTGAGATGATCCGGGCCATGCTCGACCCCAGGATGATATATTCCTTCGTTTATGCGGCAATTACTCCACACTATTCCATAACAATTGCCGAACCAGTCTGGCTGGGCTTTATAGACCACGGATACATCTTCATTATCTCCATTGCTTCGCTATTCCTCCATTTCCGCTTGAAGAATTCCAGTTTTGAAGAGTATTTCGGGAAGATGAATATCCTTCTTCGCGCTATTCTTTTCGCTTTGATGATGTACCTCACCTTTATTTCAATGGGAGGAGAGGATAATGCCTTCATCTACTTCCAGTTCTAACAGCAGGCTGCCGGAGATGAAATATGGCTGGCTGTGGGTACTGATCGCCATTCTTTTCGTCATGCTTGCCGTTTCCATGGAAACCTTCTTCCGCCGCCAAGGCCATCTGCCTACGGTTAAGGATAACCCCAGCCTCTGGTCATTTCATCGCGACGATGTTAATTCTGCTGACGGGAAAAAGCGGATTGTAATTGCAGGGGCTTCGCGCGCGCAGCTCGGCATTGTGCCTTCGGTTATGCAGGCGGCATTCCCTGAATATAAAATCAAGATGTTGGCGATTAACGGCTCCCCGGGATATGAAGTGGTGAGGGGCCTTTGTGAAGATCCGGAATTCGACGGTATACTTTTGTGGAGCACTCTTTCAGGCGAAGCTTTTCCGGAACTCATTCCGGACGAACGCAAAGGCAGCAGATATAACCGTTTTTATACGGAAGACTATCACAGAGCAAAGACCATCGAGAAAAATATCAATTCCCTGATAAAGGCAGAGCTTGAAAGTAGGCTTGTTATCCTGTCGGATGCTTTGACTATTAAGGGCATTCTTGCCGAACGTTTCAAGCCTGCCCCGTGTTTTTATAATATGGATATTGACCGTTACAGGCCTTCACAATTCAGATCCTTACTCTCGAAAAACAACTTTAAACTTATGAAACTCGACCGCATTAATAAACGTAAAGGGATCAGTAAAGCTCTGGATCATGACCTTTTCACCGACTTCTCGCAAAATGAGCTTTCCAGGTTACGCCAACTTCAATATATGAAAGGCGGGAGCCTTGTCATGGTAAGAATGCCTACCACCGAAGAACACCTGAAGATCGACGACCATGATTTTCCGAAAGACAAATTCTGGGATCGGATTAATGGCCTTTCCGGCATTCCAACCATACATTTCCAGGATTATCCGGAGCTCGCTGATTTTGATTGCCCCGACACCTCCCATCTCGACGCAACCGACGCGCCGGAATTTTCACGCAGGCTTGCGAAGATTCTGAAGCAAAAACTCGAGGAGGAGAATCATGGGCGAGGTTCAGGCCGTTGAAGAAGAGGGGCATTTTTACTTGAACGGTGAAGAGGTTACTAAAGAAGAATTTGAGAAACAATAAATCTTTTATTTTGAAAAACAGTGGTGAATACACATCCTGCCAGTTTTATCGGGCTGTATTTATCTGCATGGGTGTAATTTCATTATTACCACCTGTTATTTTTGCCATATATAAATTGGATTTGATCTCTTACTGGTATATCAGATTTTTGGGCTTGGAACTGGATTCTGTAATATTCTGGCTCTTTATTCTTGCCTTGATACTTACACTGTGTAATGGAAGAAAAGTCAAAACCATATTTTTGATATTTGCGTTATTCTTCATTTTTTGCGTGTCTATGTATTTCTCTTCTTATATGGTAACCATGTATTTCCTATGAGCGACGAATATAAATCCTGCCAATATTTTCGCGCGGCTGTAATCTGTAATATCGTCGCATATCTGACCCTGCCTTTCCATGGTTATATCAGTTGCATGGAGAGTGGCGCCTTGGGTGAATCGGCCATGTTAATCTGTCTGCTCGGAGCACTGGTCGGGTTATTCTCAAAAAACAGTGAGCAAAGGATAGGGGTTCTTCTTGCCGCTTTTGGTAATTTTGTTTTGACCGGGGCCTCAATACATTAGGGGACAAATATCATGAATGAATCAGTACTCTTATATGATGATTTGCGCACCCTTGATTTTATCCCTTTCTGCTTCTGTATTTGAATTACAGGACGAGTTTGGCTAATATTGACTCTTTACAAATGACTGATTAGAAACTAAAGAGGAACCTATAAATGTACGATTTCACAGAACAGACTGTTATCGTTACCGGCGGGACGCGCGGGATCGGGCGGGCGGTGTCGGAAAGTTTTTTGAAGGCCGGAGCAAAGGTAGTCGCCACTTACGGCGGTAATACCGAAGCTGCGGAAAAGTTTGTCGCTGAACAGGGCGAAGCCAAAGACCGCTCCTTTATCGAAAAGTTCGACGTAGCCGATTACGGGTCGGTCGAAACGTTTTTCAAAACCTTCGGCGAGAAATACGGCACCCTGCAGATTCTCGTCAATAACGCCGGCATCCGCCGCGACTCGGTTCTCGCCATGATGAAACAGGAAGACTGGCAGCGCGTGATCGACACCAACCTCGGCGGCGTCTTCAACATGTGCAAGTTCGGCGTGCAGGAGATGATGACCGAACGCTACGGGCGCATTATCAACATCACCTCCCCGAGCGGCAAGTTCGGATTCGAAGGGCAATGCAATTACGCCTCTTCCAAAGCGGGCATGGTCGCCCTGACCAAGAGCCTCTCGAAAGAGGTGGCCAAGCGCAAGATCACCGTCAACTGCGTCTCCCCTGGTTATATCGACACCGAACTCCTCTCCGACCTTCCGGAAGATCTGGTCAAGGAATATAAAAAGAGCGTCCCTGTGAAACGCTTCGGCACGCCGGAAGAGGTGGCCCACGCAATCCTCTTCCTCGCCGCCAAAGAATCGGCTTATATTACGGGCGCGACTATTGAAGTTACGGGAGGTCTGTAATGGACATCAAATCCGCCATACCCCATCGCCCGCCGTTTCTGCTGGTTGATGAAGTGAAGGAAATCAACGAGGAGAGCATCCTCTGCCAGACCACGCTGCGCGCCGAGGACGAACTCTGGTCGCGCGTTTATGCGGGCCATTATCCAGGCAATCCCATAACCCCCGGCGTCCTTCTCTGCGAGATTGTTTTTCAGGCGGCGGCGATTCTGATGAGTGAGAGGGTGAAGAAGGAAGGCCGCACCGGCGTCCCCGTCCTCACCCGCATCGGCGGGGCGAAATTCAAGGGCATGGTCAAACCCGGCGATATCATCGAGATCAGCGCCGAACTCAAGGAGCAGGTCTCAAACGCTTTCTACATGACCGGCTCAATCAAAAACAACGGCAAACTCGCCGTCAAGGTCGATTACACCGTTGCGCTGGTTGAAGAATAAGGAGCACCAATGTCGTTTCTGAATCTTGAAGATAAAACCTTTCTCGTCGTCGGTGTGGCTAATAAGAAAAGCGTCGCTTACCACGCCGCCAAAACCCTGCTCGATGAGGGGGCGAAGGTGGTCCTTTCCATCCGCGATGAATCGATGCGCGCCATGGTTGAAAAAATCCTTCCCGGCTGCGACGCCTTTGTCTGCGACGTGGAGAAGGACGAGGAGATTAAGGCCCTGCCGGAGAAGATAAAGGAAAAGCACCCTGTCCTTCACGGCATGGTCCACTCTATCGCCTTTGCAAATTTCTCAGAGGGGATGAAGCCTTTTCATGAAGTCCTGCGCGAGGATTTTCTGCAGGCTGTCAATATCAGCATGTTCTCGCTGGTGCAGCTCTCGAACGCCATGAAAGAGCTTTTCGACGAGAACGCCTCCGTGGTTACCATCTCCATCAGCACCACCCGGCAGGCGGCGCAGAATTACGGCTACATGGCCCCGATCAAGGCCGCCCTCGACAGCTCGATCTGCTTCCTTGCCAAATCCTTCTCCGAATTCTCGAAGGTGCGGTTCAACAGTGTCAATCCGGGGCTGCTCAAAACCTCGGCCTCGGCCGGGATTCCGGGTTATATCGACAGCTATATTTTTGCCGAAAACGTCACCCTCCGCAAGGAAGCCCTCAAGACGCAGGAAGTCGCCAACACCGTGGCTTTCCTCATGAGCCCTGCTTCGAGCGGGATTAACGCCCAGAACCTTGTCATCGACGCCGGCATGGGCGTCAACCAGTTCGACGCGGAAGTGATAAAGAGGTTTAATAAGGAATAGTTTGTCAGAAAAATGAAGAAAATATTGATCATAGTCTGGATTACTATTGTCTTAACGGTGATTTACCGGTTTATTCAAATCATACCTGAAAATGTTGGTACAGGCGAAACAAAGAAATCACCTGACAATAACTATCAGGCAACCGCATATGCCTGGTCATCTGAATCTTTTTGGGGGGAGAAACGTTCTTGGTTTGAATTCAAGATTGAAGATGTCAAATCTGGAAATGTGGTTCAGAAATTGGAAACAGATCCTATTGCCGGTCCTTATTTTGGTTCCCGTTCGAGTTACAGGATAATTTATTGGAAAGACGACTCCTCAGAAGTTATTTTCAAGTTTCCATATATTGATATAAAGATGAGAATTAAACCCGAGGAGGAGAAGCAATGAAACATAAAACGCGCAATTACCCCGATTCGGTTCACGAATACGTCCGCGATACATCCCTGCGCCTGACACCGGTCATGAAGAAGCATCTGGAGCGGAATTCGAAAATGCCCCATGGCGGAGGCATGGCCACCCCGCCCTTGCAGGGTCAGTTCCTCTCTTTCCTTATCAAATCCATCGGAGCGAAGCGCGCTATCGAGATCGGCGTCTTCACCGGGATCGGCACCCACTGGATAGCCGACGCCCTCGGCCCCGGCGGAAAGGTTGTGGCTTGCGACGTAAGCGAGGAATTCACCTCCGTGGGCAAACCCTTCTGGGAAAAGGAAGGTCTGGCCGACCGCATCGACCTCCGCCTCGCCCCCGCCGACAAAACGCTCAAGGAGCTTGCCGAAAATGGCGAAACCGGGTCTTTCGATTTCTGCTATATCGACGCCGACAAGGGGAGTTACCCCAAATATTACAAGCTGGTTCTACCTCTGCTCAAGACAGGCGGGGTAATCGCTTTTGATAACATGCTTCAGGGCGGGCGCGTCGCCGACCCGTCTATCGAAGACGAACCGGTTGCCACCATTCGCAAGCTCAACAAAAAGCTGCATAAGGACAAGCAGGTTGACGTAAGCTTTCTCCCTGTGGGCGACGGCCTTTATCTGGCAAGAAAGCGGTAAAAAGTATTATCTGGGTTGCGCAAATCCCGGGGTGATATAGCGGTATTTACGCTTCTTTGAAAATCTTTCCGTTAAGAGTTGTCAAAATACCTTGACGATACGGGGCAGTAGATAATATACTGTTCTTATAATCTTATAAAATTGTTGGGAAGGACGATTTATGAATGACGTTATTACGGTAGCGCAAAGTACCTTTTCCAGGGTTGCACGCCTCAAGTCGCTTTACCTTATCCTCATCATCTGCATTCTTGATGTGGCGGCCATGACCCGTTACGGCGAGATCTCCCTCGGCCTCGAGAAAGAGCTTACCGTCGACGCGGCGCAGGCCCTGCTTCTCGTGATCGCCCTCATCACCTCGATGATCGCCGCTTTCGAGATTCCCCGCGAGCTCAGAGACAAGAGCGCCACTTATATTCTCTCCAAGCCCGGCGGCCGCAGCTCCTTTATCTGGGGCAAGTTCTTCGGCATCGCCTCCCTCGTTATTTTCAATGTCGCGATCGTAGCCGTCGGTTCACTCGTCGCCTACTCGATGGTCTTCGATACCACCCCGGTCATGCTCTCCTACAGCGCCGCCCTTATCGCGGCCGAGGGAGTGGCTCTGGTTGGCATCGGCCTGCTGCTCAGCGTTTTCCTGAGCGACACGATCTCGGCGGTGGTGCTCTTCCTCGTCTTTGTCCTTGGCCATTGCGTCACCATGATCCCCCGCGCCAAGCCCAACCTCGAGGTACTCGGTTACATTCTTCCCAACTTCTACCATCTCGACGTCAAGACCGAGGTCAGCCACGGGATTACAATCGAGCCGGCTTACATGGGTCTCGGCATCCTCTACGGTCTCGCCCTGGCCCTTGCCATGACCGCGCTTGCAAACATCATCTTCCACAAAAAGGATCTGCAGTAAGCAGATTATACCGGGGAGCAAATCCCGGGGGGGTAACAAAGAAGGACGGCATTCGAAGCCGTCCTTCTTTCGTTATGTGATGTCTGATATTTCCGGGATTAATCAGGCAGATAACTTATCAGGCGCGCCCGTTAATCGAAATATTCCTCACGTCGTCCGTTACAATGGCTTCCGCCTCGGGCGGGGAGGGGAAGTGAAGGTTGAGCGAACTTGCCTCCAGCCCGTCCACATGGCGGATAAACATCCCCGCCGCCGGAGCCGGACCGAACATGAATACCTCAGGGTAATGCTCGGCGTATTCCGGAATATCCGAAACCTCGACCGGCTTGTACTCCCTCCCCGGCGCGGACTCGATCTCAACATTATTCATCCGCACATTTTCGACCGGATAACCGGGCAGCCCTGCGATAACCGAAGGGTAGGTTGTGCCGGTGGCGACGATGTTTGAAAAATGTATCCCCCGCAAAACTCCCGGCGTTTTTCTCTCGCCCCTGAACCACCCGCCACGGCGGATGAAAATCGCCGTCCGCGCGTTTATCATCGTAATGTTGCTGCATACCACATTGCGCACATTCGCCCCGTCCACCGTTTCGAAGGCAAGGCCGGTAATGCAGCGGTCGATAAGTTCATATTCCTCGGGGCTGTAAAAAGTGCAGTTGGAGATGCAGATATTCTCGATATCATCCTGCGTCTCCGTGCCGATCTTGAACGCATTGCAACCGCTGGTGAGGCGGCAGTTGGTGACGGTCACGTTGCGGATGGGATGATTGGTCTTGGCAATGTTTTTTGTTTTCAGAACAATCGCATCGTCGCCGGTGTGGATGGTGCAGTCCGAGATCAGGATATCCGAGCTGCCGTCAATATCGATGCCGTCCGTATTCGGCCCACAGGTGGGGTTCCAGATATCTATCCCGTGGATCTTGACGTTCTCGGACGCGACCAGATGGCAGGTCCAGGCCGAGGCGCCGGTGATGCTGATGCCGGTAAGGGAAACATCCTTGCACTTGTAAAAAGCGACTATCCGTTCCGGCTTGCCGATCTCCTTGATATGCTCATACCAGAACTGCGAGACGCCTACTTCAGTAAAATCCTTGCGCCCGGTGCGGGGTTTGTCCAGCTTGCGCCAATAACGCGGGCCTTGCCCGTCGATCTTGCCCGCGCCGCTGATGGCAACGTTGCTGCACTTCTTCGCAAATATCATCGCCTTGGCCGGGAACTCGGGGTCAACCTCGCGGTAGTTCGGCGAATCGTATATGCCTTGCAGAAGGGCGCCGCGTTCGAGATAAAGCTCCACATTCTCCAGCAGCTCGATAGAGGTTACCATATACTTTCCGGCCGGCACAATAACCCTCCCGCCGCCGCTTTCATGGCAAGCTTGTACGGCTTTCTGGATCGCGCTCGTCTCGTCCAGAATTCCGTCGCCCTTTGAGCCAAATTCCCTGCAGTTATAGTCCATCCGAGTCATTTTAATAGCCTTCTGTGAAATTGTATAAGCGGCACAAGGTGCTTACATTAAACAATTACTACAGACTACCCGATAGAGAACATAAATTGGAATAGCACAGTTGCAGATTTATTTGACCAATCTGCACAACCCATCTACTGGAAGGTTATTCACTTCGACAGTACCTGCGCTTGCCTTATAAAACTGCTTTTTGCGATGCACTCCTGCTTTGCACCAGAGGTTGTTTGAGTTTGACGGTTTCGGAAATATTTTTTCCAGCAAGCACATCTTCTTCTGTAAAAGTGGCAAGCAGGATCTCGCCGCATTCACGCAAACGGTCGTATTGGACGAAGATTCGCCCGTCTGGATGTTGGAAGCCATCGGGATAGCTGACCCCATTGCGCTCGTCAAGCAGCAATCCGCCCTCCCACGTTGCACCGTCATTTTTTGATATGTAGGCTGTAAGGTCTGAACGGTTTTCAGAATCATTTGGATTAGCGTAACGAACAAGTAAAAGGTTTCCTGATGCCAGTTTGCGTAAGAAAAACCGTGCGGAGGCTGTGCGCCATGGGGTTTTTACTGGCGTCGTCCAGGTTCTGCCTTCATCGATGGATTCGGTCTGCGTCATGCCATGGTTATCGCGCATGTACATTAACAGGCTTTTGTCTTTGCGCTCAATAAGCATCGGTTCGTCAAAGGTACAATCAAATGGATTTTTCACATTACCTCGTATTTCCCAGGTATTGCCGTTGTCTGTGGATGCTAGAATGTTGGTTCCGCGATATTTATCGACTTCTGTGAATAACCTGTAATTTTGGCGTAATTCATTTAAATCCATATGGCGGTCTGACCTTGCTTCAGTATTCAGATAACTGCGCGGCCATATTGATATGGGTAGTAACCATGTCCCATTATCAAGGACTGTCGGTTTGTTGAGCGCGGCTCCGTGCCAAATGCGTTCTGGTTCTGACCATTCTGGCTCTTTATCATCTGGATTTTCACATATGGTCTGGAATACTCCTCCGCGGCCATCGAAATGGCCAATACTTTGCATGTAAAACATAAACAGCCGCCCGTCAGGCGCGGTCCACAGGTTGGCAACCACGGCCGAAATATGCAGACCACCTGGCACAAACCCGGGATCAATAATATACTGCGCTTCGTTTACGCGCTCGTCGATAGTGTCACTTCTGGCTATTAAGGTGACTGTCTTCCCCCCATCTTCATTGCCAAACCATAGAAGCCATCGTTTGCCTTGTCTGGTAATATCCATACCGCCGCTCATTGCATAGTCATCAACCTGTGGATGATAACTGAGAGGTACATCGCGGCTTACAGGGGTTGGTTTCAGCGCAAGAGGCGCTATTTTTTCAAGGTATTTTTCATACAGCGTCCAATCGATATTGCGGGCCATATATATCTCCATTTTACAGGGGTAAGATATGTGCTTCTATAAGTGATTTCAGACCTTCAAGGTCACCAGCTCTGATGCAGGCTACCATTTTGCGGTGATCGGCCACGGATTTTTTTACGGCTTTACAGCTCTGGAATTTTTCCCTGTACCTGGCATCAAATGTCATGCTTGTAACCTGAGAAAAGATTTCAATCAGCCGGTTGCCACAGGTATGGGCGAATTCTGCATGGAAAGCCCGGTCGAATTTATCTGCCTCGGACGGGGAGTCGGCACATTCTTCCATGCAATCAATCAGTTCATTAAGTTTTTCTATAACTACTGGTGTGGCATAACGTATTACCATCGGTGCTATTGCGATTTCAAGAAATAGCCGGGCATGTTTTAATTCCTCAAAACCCGGCCCCGCAATCTTGAGCTGGAATGCAAAGACACGGCTGATGTCTTCGAGAGTAGGCGCGTTAACAAAAGTTCCGCGTTTGGTGCTACGCTCAAGCACCCCGAGCTCGCTTAAATGCTTTATACTTTCCCTGATATTGCTGCGCGATACACCAAATTGCCTGCTCAATTCCAACTCCCCGGGCAAAGCGTCTCCTGGCTGCATCTCTTCGAGATATTCCTTTAATCTGTTGAGTACCATATTATCCTCCTATATGTAGGACAAATACAGCATAAAAGTCATACAGTCAAGTAACTAGCTCCGAATTTTTGCCCTTAACACTGAAACAGGCCAAAAAAATCAGGCAACCCTTTGGAGGTTGCCTGATCATGGAGAATGCCTTGTCTAGTATGCTTTACATGTTAGGCAGATAGGCGCCGATCTTTTTGAGATTACCCTGCAATTCTTTCACGTCGATGGAGCGCATGTCCACGTCCTTCTCGGCAACCATGGCGGCGGCGGTGCCGGAGGCCTGGCCGGTGATGTAACATCCCGGCATGACCCGTATGGAACCCAGCACCTCCCGGTCGACGCTTACGCAGCGGCCGGATGAAAAGAGGTTGTGCAGGTTTTTCGGGGTGAGGCAGCGGTAAGGGATGCCATAGCTCTCCCCGTCCTTGAGCCAGCTTTCGCCGAAGCTGACTTCTTTCTCCTTTTTCTTTTTTGGCGTAAGGCTGGTCGCGTGAATATCTATTCCATAACAGTAACGGCCGATCTCGTCGTCGAAAACCGCCTTGTTCCAGTAATCATCCACATTGAGAACATAATCGCCCATGGCGCGGCGTGTCTCGCGGATTCCGACCCGGGAGCCCATGCCCACAAGCTCCATCTGCTCATAGCCAGTCAGGTATTTTCTGAAATATTCACCATACTCGCGGGCGATCTTCCGCCCCAACACCGCGTTCTCTGTAAGCGAACGTTCGTCAGTTCCGTCCACGCCGAAGAGGTGGCCGATATTACCCGCGCCGCTCAATTTTCCATAAGGAAGAATACCCGGCATGCCATAATCGTGCTGGGTGAACACGCCGTCGGCTATCGCCTGTTTGAGCTTTCCTTCCTGTTTCCATACCCCGTTACCCGACGCCTCGGCCTTGTCCCAGTCGATACCGCTCCAGAAGGAAACGAAGGTTCCGGGCTGGCGGTTGCCTTCCGCGTCACCCACAACCATCTCGCCTCCCGCCCAGGTGCAGAGGTCGCCGTCGCCGGTGGCGTCGACGTAAGCTTTCGCCTTTACCGCGAAAATCCCGGATTTGCCGTAACAGATTACATGCTTAACCCACCCGCCCTCGCATTCAAGGCCGATCACATGGGTATTGAAAGTATATTTCACGCCCGCCTCGTCCATTAGTTCATCGTAAATCAGTTTGAGGTTTTCCGGGGCGAAGTGGACATCGCGCCAACCGTAAGGCGTGGACCTGCTGGCAAAACCGCGCTTGTGGAGCCGTTCATATATCTCCCTGCCGAAACCGTCGGCGACGAAATTCTCCCTGTCGCTGAAGACGCAGAGCATGTTGATACCGCCCGCCGTGCCCACGCCGCCGAAGCAGATCTCCCCTTCGGCCAGAAAGACCGAAGCCCCCGCCTTCGCCGCGCCGTAAGCCGCCGCCGTACCGGCCGGGCCGCCGCCCGCGATAAAGACATCCACCTCGTGACGAACCGGAATACTCCTGCTGAAACTTACTTCTGGTGCCGACATCCGTAATCCCCTTGCTGTCTGGACTTTTAAAGTTAATCGAACGACGGGGGACGCCCATCGCTATTGATATATATCAATATATCTGCATATTGCCTCCCACTTTGCCCTTTGTCAAATGGATTAAGAGAAAAAATGCCCTCCCGTTTGCGGGAGGGCTGATATGTTGTAATTTTCGGCAGCTCTGATTTATATGTTTTGCGTGTTACTCATTGGCGAGCCAGTCGTGGAGCATGAGGGCGTAGCGGTCGATATCTTCCTTGCGGTTGACCTCGGTCACGGCTACGAGGATGCAGTCGGAGAGTTCCGGATACCAGCGGTCGAGCCTGATGCCGGGTTCGAACTTCTGGCCGAGTTTGCGGAAGAGATCCATCACCGGTTTATCCAGACGCAGAACGAATTCGTTGAAATGGGAGCCGCCAAATACGAGGTGAGCCCCTTCCACCGCACCGAGTTTTTCGCAGGCGTAAGCCGCTTTCTGGATGCAGAGGTTGGAGACATCGGCAAAGCCTTTCTTGCCCATGACGGTCATGTAAGCCAGAGCCTGCAATGCGCAGAGGGCCTGGTTAGAGCAGATATTGCTTGTCGCCCGTTCGCGTTTGATATGCTGCTCCCGCGCCTGCAGGGTGAGGACATATCCGCGCTCTCCGTTCTTGTCGACGGTTTCGCCTACGAGACGGCCGGGAAGCTTTCTCGTCAGTTTCGAATTACAGGCGATAAAGCC
>JAFGWW010000421.1 GCA_016936955.1 Planctomycetota bacterium
AAGCGCTGAAACCTTGCGTACGCAGTACGAGAATAAGGGCGTCGCAAATCTGTTCCAAAAGAACTTCGACCAGAGCAAGGAAATCGAGAAGCTTAACGCCGACGTCATGTCATGGCAGGACAAATACCAGTCGACTCATGGTAAGCTGCAGAAGGAGCTCGCAACCAGTAGCAACCTGCAGACCATCATCTCTTCTCTTCGCGCCGAAGCCGATGCGTCGCGCTCCAGTGAAAAGCGCGCAGTTGACGCCCTGAGCGCCCTCCAGGCAAAACGCGACAACCTCAAGGCTGAAAAGGAAGATGAACTTCGTGACGGTCTTACCAAAGCCCAGTCGCGTTCGGAGCGCCTCAGCCGCGATATCCGCGTCTCTGAGGAACGCGAACAGAACCTCCGCGTTGCCTACCAGAAGCGCATCATGGAACTCCACAGGGTTAACGGCGGCCTCCAGCAGGTTATCGACAAGTGGCAGAAAGAGACCGGTCGCCAGGAAGCTATCAAGACCGAGCAGTATGACGGAAAGATTATCCAGGTGGATATCGACAACAAGTTTGTCGTGATTGATCTCGGGCGCGCCCAGAAGGTTCGCAGGGGTATGCGATTCGATATCATCCGCTGGCGCCTCAACGACTGGAGCCTCATGGGCTCAATCGAAATCACCGAAGTCGGCGAAACCACATCGAATGGTGTCATTCTCGATGCAATCGTACAGAAGAAGGTATGCCCCCTTACCGGATACGTGGCTAAGTCTCCCGAAGAGAAGTACAGCCCCTTTGCTGCCGGCGGTCCCGGACAGAATCAGGTTGTTGAACTCGTAAAGGTTGACGTCGAAGAAAAGCCCTCCATGAACCCCATGGACCCGATCATCATCGGCGACTATATCACCAACCCATTCTACAGCAAGGATCGTGAACTCAAGTTTGCCGTTGCCGGCGAGTCAATTGGCGACAAGCACTCCGTAAACGAGATCAAGCAGCTTATCACCAATTACGGTGGTATTGTTCAGGATAAAGTTGATGTTGACACCGATTACCTCGTCCTTGGCAGAATCCTTGACGAAGGTTCTGTTGCCGAGAGCGAGGAAGCCAAGAAGCGCCGTGATGCAACAATAAAGGCCAGAGACATGGCGACACAATACGGTATCCCGATCATGCGCGAAATTGAGCTTCTTAATTTCATCCGCAAATAAGCCAATAATTTAACTAAAAAGCCCCGTTTGAAAAAACGGGGCTTTTTTTGTAAGGTTTTAATTGCTTGTCAGGAGAATCCATTTAATATAAACTTATTATTATCAGTAAGAAAAGAGAATAATATATGCGTCTTGCCATATTCATATTCATCTCATCCATCCCCTTCTGGGGCTCTTCGTTTTGTTTTGGCGCAAGCAGCGACGTCAAGCCATCATTCTTTGAAAGCAACCTCGATGCTATAATAGATACTTCGAAAAAGAAGATTTCCGGCCTCATAATTTACAGGGCGCCCGAGGACGATGTTGAATTGTCTCCCAGCGTTAATGCTTCGTTCTCATTCAGCAAGTACGATTTCATCAAATTAAGTGAGGGCGCATACGCCGCGGTTCTTGAATCAACCCTAAAAAAAATGACTGATGACGGCCTTAAAGAAGGAATGCTGCTTTCCATTAGTGGATATCTGAAAAAATACTCCTTCGGCCGGGACTACCGCGATGGCGGGATATTGTTCAAGTATATCCTATCGACAAAATCAATCGAAATCGCATCGGATATTCACGCCAACAAGGATAAGTTTGACGCCAATGATTATGCCGAGAAAGACATATCCAACATCGTAAAGACTTATGACAAGATCATGGACAAAAGATTCTTTTTTACGGTTCCCTTTTCCGCATTGAACCATATGCCAAGCTCAATAGCAGAATATTCCGGTGTTGCCTCTGATAAGTGGATGGAAATAAGCCATAGCGCGCCTGATGGCTTGCCGCGCATATTCATGCCTTCAGATCTATCCACCGTAAACGTCCGGAGAATCGGCCGACTCGCCAAGGATACGCCGGTAACCGTTTTCGGGCGCGTATCGGTGTGCTACTCAGACAACTATGACAGCGCGCCGGCATTTACTGTTGATGCCGCGACATACGACGAAGCCAAGGCCCCAGATTCGAATGAAACTGCCGTTGATATCAAGCCCGACTCCCCTGCCGCTGATGGCGAATATCGCCTTGTCAGCAAAAGGTCGCTCCTCAGAAAGCCTGATGATTTTATCCAGAAGAGATGCGCAATCCGCTTTGTTTATCGGGGCATGAAAAAAATGCCTGATGAGATCATTCCAAAGCTATTCAAGGTCAAACCTGCTGGTACTCCTTACATACTCGAGTCGAGTGGCAATTTTTTCGACAGAATAGATGGTGAGATACATGTCTTTGTAGTCATTGAGAATATTGACGACAAGAACATCGAGCCACTGAAAAAGCTTGAAAACGGTGATACGGTCATTCTTTCCTGCTTCATGTCAGACCTTTCGCAGGACAAATACTTACTGTTGGCAGAAAAGGCGGAGCCTCTCCCCGCCCCCGGAGCCGCGAATAAATGAGCACTGGTAATAACTCGGTAGCAAACATCATAGAGGGGTATGAAATCCTGCAGAAGCTTGGCCAGGGCGGTATGGGTGCCGTCTATATGGCTCGGCAAAAGAGCATGGACCGCGTCGTTGCCCTTAAGATACTTCCCAGAGCCCTCGCCCGTCGCGCGGACTTCAAGGAGAGATTTTTCCGCGAAGCAAAAGCTGCCGGCAAGCTCAATCACCAGAATATTGTCACTGCTATCGATGCCAATGAGTCAAACGGTTACTGCTATATTGCGATGGAGTATGTCGAAGGTGAAACCGTTGCTGCAAAGATAAAGCGCGTCGGCAAACTTTCTGAGACAGAATGCATTTCCATTGCCAAGCAGATTGCGTCCGCCCTCGCCCACGCCTGGAGCGCCAACATCGTCCATCGAGACGTAAAGCCAGAGAATTTCCTCTACACCAACGACGGTGTAGCCAAACTTTGCGACCTTGGCATTGCCAAGGCTCCCAGCGACGCCGGCCTTACCCAGGAAGGAACCGCTCTCGGCACACCGAGATATATTGCCCCAGAGCAGGCCCGAGGCTTGCCTGACATCGATTTCCGTTCCGACATATACAGCCTCGGCGCCAGCATGTTCCACATGGTAGCCGGTGAACCCCCTTTTGACGGCCCCACCGCGGCCGCCATCATGATACAACATATTAACGAGCCCCTGCCTCCCTTGCGCGATTACAATCCCGAGGCTTCAGATTACCTTGCTGCTGTCATTGAAAAAATGATGGCCAAAGCTCCGGAGAAGAGATATCAGGACTCTGAGAGCTTGATGCAGGATCTCTCCTCCGTCAACGCCGGCAACCGGCCCGTGCATGCTGTAGGTAAGAAAGTGTCAGAGCGTAAGCTCAAAACATCAGTCAAGCGCCCTGTGTCTTTCGATAAAAGAAGAAGTCGTGGCAACAACAACAATATCGCCATGTACGTGATCGGCGCCATTATACTCGTGGTCGCACTTGCCTTTATGATGAAGAAAAATGACCTCAACGACCCTGTAGCTGCTCCGGTAGATCAACCTTCGCCCCATAATAACCAGGCAAATACAGCGGTACAGCCCCCTATCCAGCTAGATAACCATGCAGCCGACATAAAAATTGCATTTATCGAAGCGCAGGAATTCGACAAGAGTAAGGCTACCAGCAAGGCTCTCGCAAGTTACATTGCCATCGAGAAGAAATGGCCTGACAGCCAGTATTCTTCCAAGTGCAAGGAGCGCATCGCCGCTTTGCGTGCCGAAATTGCCGGGGCGAGTGCCTCTGAAGAAATTAAAAAGAAAAACAAGGACGCGGAAATCCAGTTCCTGAAGCTTAAGCTTTCAAAAGATGAGCTGTCACGGGAAAAGTATATAGATGCACTAACGCAATTTCGTACCAAGTGGGCTAACACTCCAAGCTGTGACCAGGCTTGGGCTGAGATACGCTCGGTTCAGGATGAAATTGCCGCCGAAGAGCGTATAAAGACGGCCCTAACTCCAGAAAATTCAAAAAAGCCCTTGGCTAACAGTACTGATGAAGCGAAAGCTATTCTAACCGACGCGAAGGACTGGAAAACAATCGAGCAGATTATCGATGCAACGATAAAAGCGGAAGGAACTTTGTACCAGTTGGTTCCAGAGATAAGAGCACTTGCCACGACTGCGCCAAAATACCTTATTCGCGAGAAAGCTTTTCAGGCTGTGGTGTCACATGGTGACGACTGGGGCCTTGCCCTTGACATGCTCAAGGATCGAAACGAGAACATCCGGTCCGACGCCTGTGACTTTTTCAGACAATATCCTCATGCGGAAGCCGCAGACGCGCTTAACCAATTAGTGGGGGCTAAAGGAGAGCTCAACGCAGATCCAAGCCCAAGAGTCAGAAACCAAGCCAGAAGAGCGCTTCAGGCGCTTGGAGAAGCAAACAAATAACGCAGTTTTTACATATAAAAAAGCACGCGACATAATGAGCGCCACGTGCTTTTTTTATTGAAGTGTGTACTTATTGATTAGTCGGCAAGAATGCTGATCTTTTTTACAAGCAGATCGATTGTCTTGCTGAGGCGGGCGATTTCCGATTCGCTGTCGCTGATAGCTCTTGTCAGTAGGGTACGCTCAATCTCGGCGCTCTTGATGCACTCATGCAGATTCTCGCGCTCATCTACAAGGCTTTCTGCGCCACCGTCAGTGTTGCTGCTACGAAAAAACTTGCGCTCCTGATCAATGCGATCAAGACACATCCTGAGCTTCCCTGCCTCGGCAATGGCGAAGAGCGCCTTTTTCTCAAGGGTACGGTTCTCTTCTTCCAACAATTCACAGGTTGCCTTGAATGATTTCAGCTGCATTTTAACATGGTTAATGTCTTCCGGAATATTACCCTCTATATCAGCTCTATTGGATGCATCAGATTTGCACCCAGCCAATTCTACAGTCGGAGAATGCCCGCGAAGAGCTTCAAGAGCATCAACGAGCTTGCGTTTTTCCTGTTCCTTCTTTTCGATTGCAGGGCTTTTGGTCGGCATTGACTTTAACCTTTCAGATGAGGATATTTAATTTATCATGACCTTGTATGCACTTGTTCATTATTAATCTATCGACCACCCGAGAGAACAATCTGAACAACAAAGCCTTGCTCTTTACGGGTTTACGAAGAAAGTGGATTAATTATTTGCCATAACGGACGTGGAAATGAAATGCAAAAGGCGGCCACGCATTTATGCGGCCGCCTTGTAATTTAGTAGTGGGCGATAAGAACTCGCCCCCCCCCTATCCAGGCTGAGGTCGGCGACCAGGGATTTGAGCTTTCTGTTTTCCTCCTCCAACAGCTTTAATCGGCGCATCTCGGTGACACCGAGGCCGGCATATTTCTTTTTCCAGCGGTAGAAGGTGGCATGGGTGATGCGAGTTTGCGGGTGACTTCCTCGACGGGAGTGCCTTGCTCTGCCTGCTGCAGAGCGAAGGCGATCTGGGGCTCGGTGAAATTGCTCT
>JAFGWW010000422.1 GCA_016936955.1 Planctomycetota bacterium
AGCTGCCCCATCCGCAGGGCGGCCACGATGAGTTCACCCACGATCCCGCGCTGCTTGCAGCCCATGATCATGATGATGGTTGAGAGTCCCAGGGCGGCGTCGAGCATCATGAACTGTGCGTAGCCCCACGGCGTTATGCTTACCCACTTGTAGAAGATGAATATCAATGCCGTGTCGGGAATCGTGAGCATCAATGCGCCAAAGAGGGCGAGGCGCCAGATCGCGGGGCGCCAGAGGGCGAGGTTGGCCTGCTCCTCCTCAACGTCGTGTTTGATCTTGGCAGCCGCCTCCATCTGGTAGGCATCGAGTTTTCTCCCTTCCGAGTCGCGGACGGGTATGCCGCAGAAGGGGCAGAATCTGTAGCTGCTGTCAAATGCGGTATTGCATTTAATGCACTTGATCGTATGGGTGTCTGTATTCCCTGACAATCTTCTTCCTCATCGGCGCGTTAAGTGTTTTACGCCTGTTATGCCTTGCTTCTCGGTTTTGCCTTGATCTGGGTGAACTTGCAGCCGAGTTCCCATTCACCATGGCGGATCTGAATTATCCTGACGCACTCCAGCGTGCAGACAAGATCGGAGAGGGCGAAGGATCCGTCGTCACTCCGCAGAAAAGCCCCGAAGCGTTCTCCCTTGGAGATCTCCTCGTCGGTCATGATCCGAGCGCCGCTCTGGCTTATATCCAGCACCTCGGCTCTTGAAGTATACTCGGAGCCGTCCCTTTTGTAGTAGGCGGTCATGCTGACGTTAATGCGTTTGTGCTTGCGGCGGTTTTTCTCGTTCGAGCGTGCGCGCGAAACGAACTTCACCCCTACCTCGTAAAAGTCTTCATCCAGGCGCGAGACGCGGCGCACCTCGCCGGTGGCGTTGAGCAGGGTCTGCTTCGATACGATACCCTCTTCGTTTTCTCCAAGGGCCTGCACCTTCAGGGTTATTATCTGTTTCTTTTTCAGGGGGATATGGGTCTGGAACCTTAGTCCGCCCTGGCTGATGTCCTTGATTTTGCCGAGATGGGCCTGGTCATCGCGCAGCAGGCAGAATGCTACATTGAGGTCGGCGTCTTTTCTTTCATGTTCCCGGTTATGGGCGTGGGTTACGGCAACCACCTCGTTGCTTTCGTTGACTGATTCGAGAACCTTGCGGATTCGATCGAATGCCGCCTCCGCTTCGTTGGTGTCCATTTCCAGAAGGTCGCTCGCGCTCTCCGGAGAATCGATGGTTGCGCGGTTGTGGGCGCGGGTTTCATTCTCCATCGGTGAGTCGGGAAGGTTGATTTTCGGATGCTCGCCAGCGACGGCTGCCGGGTTCAGATCCTGATCCGCCGAGGCGCAGCGATGGCAGAAAAGAACCCATTTCCCCTCGCCGTTCTTGACGAGGGTAAGGTCAGCTTTTTTGATGACGTCGAGCCCGCATTGCATGCACTTGGGCATAGTTTATGCCTCTGAATAACCCAACAAACCGGGAAATGAAGAATACACTTGATGAGAATACAATTAAGCAGGGGGCAAATCAAGCTTCAAACTTGCGTGTAATGAATTTGTGTGGCAATGGCTGTTTTGCGGTGCATCCCTTTTTTGTTGCGAAAAGTCCCCGCTTTGAGTAACCTGAATCACAGCATAGGAGGGTATGGAATCATGGTTGACGCAGCCATATTGGAACAGCTCAGCGCCGCCGTTATGGAGAGCCGGGACGATTTCGCCGCGCTGCTTGCGCGGTTCGTGCGCGTGCCCAGCGTCTCCGTCCCCCCCGAGGGAAACGAAGGCCCCTTGCAGGAGATCATTGCCGACCGCATGTGGGAGATGGGGCTTGAGGTCTCGCGCGTGGTTCCCAACCCGAGCAATGAATTCAAAAAACATCCGTCTTATCAGGAAGGTCGCAACCTTTCCAAACGCCCGAACGTGTGGGGGATGATGGAAGGGAGCGGGGGAGGACGCAGCCTGCTTCTGGCCGGGCACTCCGATGTGATGGCTCCTTTCAACAGTTCAGTCTGGCCGGGGAACGACCCCTACTGCGCGAAGTGGTGCGACGGTGTGCTTGCCGGTCCGGGAAGCGCAAGCGGAAAAGCTGGTCTTGCCGCAGCCATGAGCGCGATAAGCGTTATAAAAAAATGCGGTATCAAACTGCGCGGCGACGTGACAGTGGCGAGCGTGGTGGACGAGGTCTTCTTCGGTTGTCAGGGAATGCTCTCTCTGGTGCTTGAAGGCGTGCGCGCCGACGGCGCCCTTTACCTTGCTGGTGCGGGGAAGGGATACTCGCTGCGCGGGAAAGGCATGACCGATTGCAACATCGCAATCGACGGCGGACAGCCCAAATCGGTCGAGACTGTTGTCAAAAAAGCTTTTGATTGTATCGACAGCCTGCGCTCCGAATGGGAAGGTGCGAAGGGCTCACCATGCATGCTGGTGGATAACCTTGAGGCCAGATCCTGCGTGCGCGGTTGCTGCATGAATCTTAATGTAGAGCTGATCGCGGAGGCGGGGGCGGATATAGAACAATTGACAAAGGCTTTCGCGAATAAGATATCCGGAATCGATGGTATAAACTTTTCGGCCGGGGTCAGGGTTCTTGAAAACTGGGACTGCAGCGGTTCCGAGATCGCGACGGTGGTCTCCGATGCGGCCGGTGCGGTGTGGGGCGGTGCGGCAGAAGGCCAGTCAGAGCCTTGCGGGGCCTTCCTCCTCTCCAACTACGGCAGGATGCAGACCGCGTCCCTCGGTCGGGAGTGGGGCTTTGCCTCTCCCGGCGAATGCGAATCCGTGAAGATGGATGAATATCTCGATCTGGTAAAAATGATCTGCGCCGCCATCGTCGGATGGTGCGGCGTGGAGGGTTGAGAATTGGCAAACAAGAAAAGAGCCCTGATTATCGACGACGAGTGGATCATGCGCCGCCTTCTGGACGACTGCCTGCGCGAGACCCACGAGTGCTCCATCGTCTGCAACGGCAAGGAGGGCTTTCGGCTCGCGAGCGAGCACGGCATGTACGACATCATTACAATGGACCTCGCCATGCCGGGGTGGGATGGGATAAGCTCTCTCGCCCTAATTGATACCATGAATCCTGAAGCAAAGATAATCGTGCTGAGCGGTTTTATCTCAGCCGAGGACATGGAGCAGCTTGAAAGTTTCAATTGCGTCAAGGGTGTGTTGGACAAGCCTTTTAACCAGAAAGCGTTTCTGGATCTGGTTGTGGCGCTGGAAAATGAAGACCGATGAGTTCATCCCAAAACGAACATGCCGGAAGTGTGGTTGTATGCCTGCCCACATATAACGAATCCAGAAATATCGAACGGATTACGGCCGAGATCTTCGCCGTCCTTCCCCGCGCGCGGATTCTAGTGATTGACGATAATTCGCCCGATGGGACCGGTCAGATTGCGGATAGCATGGCAGAAAAAAACGCTGCCGTAAGCGTACTGCACCGCAAGGGCAAGGAGGGCTTGGGCAAGGCTTACATCGACGGCTTCCGCCACGCGATGGAGAATCTCTCGGCAGAGTATATCGTCCAGATGGATGCCGATAATTCGCACCCGGCCAACCGCCTGCCGGTGATGATCGGTAAAATGGCGAAGACCGATCTGGTTCTCGGTTCCCGTTATGTCCCCGGGGGAGGGGTGCAGAACTGGCCCCTGCACCGCCTCATGATCAGCCGCTTCGGTTCCTGGTACGCGCGGATGTGGCTTGGCTTGCCGTGCAGCGACCTGACAGGCGGGTTCAAGGTATGGCGGGCGGAGCTTCTGGAAAAAGTCATAGCCCAACCCATCGACGCAGGGGGCTATGTCTTTCAGGTAAACACGACCCTTATCGCCTCACGGCTTGGCGCGCGCATTGAGGAGGTTCCGATTATCTTCACCGACCGCTGCGAAGGCAGCAGCAAGATGTCAATGAGTATCGCCCTCGAAGCGGCGTGGCGCGTACCCATGATGAGATTTGCTTACAAAGATTTGCATCCATAACCGGCTGGGGCCGGAGTTGACGTAACATGACACCAGAATGTTTTTTCGTTTACGGAACGCTCAAGACCGGCGGGCGCTACCACGGCGAATACTGCTTCGACGCCTGCAGGATTGAAGAGGCGACCATTCCCGGAAAACTTTACGACATGGCGGTGGGCTACCCGGCCCTTGTGGATTCCGCAGGCGCCACCGTGCGGGGGCAGCTCATATGGTTCCCCGATATGTTGACTGCTCTTCCGCGCATGGACGAGCTTGAGGATTACTCTCCCGCGAGCCCCGGCAGCGGCGAATATCTGCGCGTAGTCCGGACGGCGAAAATCCTGTCGAGCGGGCAGGAGGTGGAGGCGTGGGTTTACATCTACCCCGAAGCCAAAATTCCGTGGCTGGAAAATCACGGGCGGTTTATGGCGGACGGGGAGTGGTCGGCCGAAAAGTGCAACCATGAAGGCCGGGAAATAAACCACTCCCTGCGTAAGGATTTTTTCGCGCAGACTTGCCAGTCTGATAGTGAATAAGGCGGGCGCGGTTTATTTGCCCTTCACCTTATCCTTTACCTTTTCTGTTTTCTCTTCAGCACCCTTTCCCGCGGCTGAAGTATCAATCGGTTTTCTGCTGATAACGAAGTCGTCGAATCTGGCGTAGCTGTCCACCTCCGGGGCCCAGCTTTCATTGTTGCCGCCGTGGAAGGTTGAGAAGTAAAACGAATCTACTTTGCCCTGATCGTTCAGGCGGAAGAGGACATCGTTGCGCTTGAGAACCTGGTCGCCGTCGAACCATACCTCCATGGTGCCGTCGCTGTTGTTGCCGGTGTTGAGTTTGATATGCTGGACGAGGCGGTGCCATTCGCCGGGAATGATTTTCTTGCCTTCAAAGGGGATTACGTCGCCGTACTTCTCTTTCATGCCCGCGTGGTAAAAATACAGGATTACCTTGTCCCCTTTCCACCACATGTAGCGTGCGCTCCAGCCTTCACCGTTTTTCGGGCCGTGGCCGCCGGTGAATTTTCCGCCGCCGCTGGTAAGGCCGGGAAGCTTTCCGCCTCTTTTCAGATCGAAACCTTTTTCAAACTTGACGGAATACCCCAGCCAATATTCTTCCGCTGGCTCAAGCTTGACCACGAACTGGCTGCCGCCCGCTTGCGAGCCGACCGAGCCTTTGGGATATTTTATGCGCAGCACATTTCCTCGCCCCTTTTCGGCGACAATCTCCGCGCGGTCGTTGAGTGATTGCCATTGGAGCTTGCCGAATAAATTTTCAAGCTCGCTCTTTTCAAGCTTCCCCTGCGGCGAATTGTCGAAGTTTACTGAGAGTGTATTTTCTGCGGAGAGTCCGGATCCGGCGGTCGAGGCGAGGGCGAGCATGGCGATAATTGCGATAATGAATAATGCGTTGTTCATAATGGGCTCCTCTGTGATTGATATGGCTTTGAGGTTCTTTTAGAAACTCTTATAAGTTAGCGGCCAGACTTTCCGCCGCCAGATATCCGTCGATTGCGCTGGTAACTATGCCGCCCGCGTATCCCGCGCCTTCGCCCGCCGGGTAAAGGCCGGGAACGCCGGTGGACTGGTAATCATCGCCGCGTGTGACCCGCACCGGGCTCGAGCTGCGCGTCTCGGCGGCGTAGCATATGGCTTCCTCGATTTTTATCCCGCTCATCAGGCGCAGCATCTTCGGGGAGGAATGTTTCAATGTCTGCAGAATCTCGTCCGGAAGAATTCTGGCAAAATCGGCAGGGACTGAGCGCGGACAGGAACGGTTTTCCGGCAGGGCGGACGAGACGACGCCATTCACGAAATCCGGGAGCATGGCGGCCGGGACTGTGTAGTCGCTCCCGCCTTCAGCAAACGCGGCCGCCTCGATTTTTTCCTGCCACCCGATACCGGCCAGCGGGCTTTCGTCCTTGAAATCCTCGGGCGAGACGGGAACTAGAAAAGCGGCGTTACCGTAAAATCTGCCGCGCGCGGATAAACTCATGCCGTTTGTCGTGATGAGTCCGTTTGTGGAGGCGCAGGAGATAACGCTGCCGCCGGGGCACATGCAGAAAGTATAGCACGCGCGGTAATCGCCATCGGCTTTTCTGGTGAAACGG